>JAMCVM010000009.1 GCA_023475835.1 Bacillota bacterium
GGGAACATCCCCGCCACGCAATCATTCACTAGCATACCCATATTATACACCTTATGATGCGATGTACATAGCTATCATGTGATTTGTTTTAGCAGTTATTTACCCCGTGTGGATACAAAATGCCGAACATGCCGTTCTCGGTGCGAGAGTAGACCTGCCCCGTCTGTTGGGCACGTCTTGATCGGGAGATCAACGCGGCGATCAATCTAAAAAAGTCGTCGAGGCGGGCTATACAGCGAGTCCTGGGGATTCGGCGAGGGGCTCCTCAACCTCGTCTGCCTCCATGGCTGAGCATTGCGAAGGCGAGGGCGGACCTGCTCGGGGAGCATTCTCCGGTGGGATGTCCTTGGAAAGCCCAGGGTGCCGGTCCTTGAGACCCGACGACGAGCTCTACGGCCAGTCCCTGAGGCGCCGTGACGCGATAAACTCGGAGTTTGCAAACGCGAGGGCTCGTCACGCCAACCATTAGTAGATTTATCGGCATTCTTATCGCCATGCATTGGCAAGACGACCCGCCGCCCCATTTTCATGCTACCTTTGGTGAGGACGAAGCTCTAATGGATATCCTCCAAGCGGTCGTTTTGCGCGGACGCTTGCCGTCGTCATGGCTAAAGTTGCTGTTGGTGTGGGCCGAAATCCACCGGGACGAGTCGCTAGACACCTGGCAACGAGCGCAGAACCATGAGGAGTTGTTGTCGATCGACCCATTGCGTTAAGTCGGGAGGGGTTCCATGTGACCCATGGTCGTACCAGTATATCCGGTGCAAAATACGCTCATCATTCAATTTGACGACGCCAAGATCGTCCAACGGGATGTTCAGCCATGGCGAGCGTCAGGCGGGATCTTTGCCAAGCTTAGGGACGATCGGGTGGTTGTCGATGAATTGACTGTTCTAAATGGCACGGTCGCTTGGCGTCATGATTTCGACCCCGAACACGGCCTTGACCTCGATCCGCTCCGCCGTTTTTTGGAAGATCCGGAAATAACGAATCTGACGCGATGACTATCGCATCCGCAACCATCGTGCAGGCATCGGGGCCTGCCAGGAGCCATGCATCTTTCGGTCAAGCCTCAACCAACCATGTATTGGCTCCTATATCGTCCCCAAGTCCGCGCTATATTTCGCCCACGGCTTAAACCCCGTTGACGGGCAAACCGTTTAAGCCCTCGGCCTGTTCGCTCAGACATCTCCGGTCATCGAAAAAATCCTTGGTCGCCAAGTGACCACTCGGGATCACCGTTCAAAATCCGAAACCCAAGATCCGGGCCCATCCCCTCATGGCAGCGGCAATCTTTTGCAAAATCTCCCAGGCCCACAAAAAAGCGATGCGGTTACGCTAGGAAATGCACCAATCGGTCTTGGATGACCTCCGTACGACATTCAACCACGGTCTTGGTTTCCGGAAGATCGAACAACTGTTCTATCTCTTTAGGGTAACCCTGAAGAATCCCTCTCAGGGCCAACGCCTCGTTAAACTTTGCGGGGTGGGCGGTCGCCAAAATGACCGTGGCCTCTCTCTCCGACCCTAACTTTTCAGCGGCCGCCGCTGCACAAGCAGTATGTGGATCGACCACGTACCCATAGTGCTGATGGTAGGCGGCGATAGTCTCTAAGCACTCTTCGTTCCCCACACTATAGGCTGAGAAGTCTGTCTGGACTTGTTGCACCGTTGACGGACTCGAAACGATTCGCCCATGAGCGCGAAATTCCGCCATGATCGAATCGACCGTTTCAGGATTTTCCCCATACAGATAATATAAGTATCGCTCAAAATTGCTAGCAATTTGAATATCCATCGACGGGCTATAGGTTCGATGAAACTCGCTGGGCTGGTAGACGCCTTCGCGCACGTATCGCTCCAAGATGTTGTTCTCGTTCGTGGCCAAAATGAACCGATGAATGGGTAGGCCCATTTTCTTGGCCAGATAGCCGGCGAACAGATTGCCGAAGTTCCCGGTGGGGACGCTAAAGCTTACTTTTTTGCCTGGCTCCGCCTCAACCAGCCGAAAATAGGCATAAAAGTAGTAGACCGTCTGCGCCAAAATTCGGGCCATATTAATCGAATTTACCGCACGGAGATGATAGCGGCGTTTAAACTCCACTTCAGCAAAAATCTCTTTGATGATTCTCTGACAATCATCAAACGTGCCTTGCACCGCTAAGTTGAGCACGTGAGAGTCATTCACCGTGGTCATCTGCAATTCCTGCACCCGGCTGACTTTTTGATGAGGATAGAGAATACAGATGCGTATCCCTGGTTTGCCCCGCACACCTTCGACCGCCGAGGCTCCCGTGTCCCCTGAGGTGGCCCCCAAGATATTGATGACGGAGTTCGTGCGGTGTGCCACGTATGCGTACAGGTTCCCTAAAAATTGCAATGCGATGTCTTTAAAGGCAAAGGTCGGGCCATGAAATAGTTCTGCCACATATCGATTCTCATCGAGTCGACCGAGCGGCGTCACCTGCTCATCGCGAAACCGTCGATAGCTATCGTCTACCAACTCGGTGAGGTCTTTTCGTGAAATCTCTTGGTTGGCATACAACCAGAAAATCTCTACGGCCAGATCTCGGTACGATAACCCTGCCCATCGCCGCAAGTCTTCGGCTGACAGCGATGGAATCTGCTCGGGCACCAGCAAGCCACCGTCGTCGGCCATCCCCATTAACACGGCGTCGATAAACCCCATCGGAGCTACCTTTCCCCGCGTACTGATGTATCGCATCACACAATCTCCTTTGTTGTTGACACTCACCGCCACTTCAGCCGCAGAGGCCCGGTGCATATGACAACCGAGCGTCAATAGTCGCGCGGAGCACTGACTCGTTTCCCAATGGCCGCCGTCCTGAGCGCGGCCCTGAACCGCCGAAATGGTTTCTTAACGCACTTGATTTTGCCGATCTTTTCACGCTTTTCACAATGAGCCCGAGGTGGGAGACCCCTCGGGCTCATGAATTCGCGACGATTAGGAAGGATCAGACTCTGGCGATTCCTTAGCCGCCATCGCATCTTCGCCCTGAGCCACCAAACGCTTCACCATATTCCCGCCGATTTGCCCAACTTCAGACGTAGTCATTTCAACAAATCCGCGGTCCCTGATGTCATCATCCAGGCCCAAGTCCTTGGCCACTTCATATTTCAGACGATTCAACGTCCGCCGGCGAGCCAACCCCGCGGCTACTTTCGCTTTGGCCATCATGCCACCCCCCGATAGGTAGCCTTGGCCATCTTTACCCGGCGTTATCCGCCCCCACCGAAGTCGTGGTTAAATCCACGCCCGGAAGTTCGCTCAATCGGTCTCTAGCGGTCACATCCATATTCAGCGGCGTCGCCGTGATATGGCCCGATTCGAGTTCTGACACGTCGCTAGCGACTCCGTCCAATCGATCCCAAGGCTGGCCCGACAGCCAAAAATAGGTCTCACCTCGCGGGTTTTGGTAGCGATGGAATTCATCTCGGTATTCTCGATGGCCGAGTCCGACCCATACCAATTGACTCGGATTTTGCTGAACGAGATCGGGAAAATTGATATTGAAAAACTCGCCCGCCAGGGGTTTGTGAAAGAGACTGGATCCCACCCACTGTCGCATAAATTGGGCAATCCACTGCAATGAATCCAAGTCAAAGCTCTTAGCCGACAAGGCCATTGAGGCCACTCCTAAAAACATACCCTCCATGGCCGCCGACACCGTGCCGGAATAAAAGACATCGCGGCCCAAATTAGACCCATGATTAATCCCAGCACATATCATTTCTGGAGGCTCGGGCAGCAGCGCTTCGACGCCAAGCTTGACACAATCGGCCGGCGTTCCGTTCACCTTCCACACCGACGCCACCTGGCTCGACCAGGTGACCGGTTTGGGGTAGATCGGTTTGTGCATGGTAATCGCGTGCCCGGTTGCGCTGCGTTCCCGGTCAGGTGCCACTACGTACACTTCGTGCGCTTCGGCAAGCACCGAGGCAAGCGTCATTAGGCCGCTTGCCTCGATGCCATCATCGTTCGTTACTAGGATGCGCATGGCGTCCGGCCTCCCCATCTGTCCTAAAGTTATCATATCTCTTTCACTGCAACCACGGCTCCAATTTCAGCGAAGATGGATTGAACGTCACCCACAACTAACGGAACCGGTTGCACTGCGCGAATGAATTGATGCCCGTAGCGTGTCTGACCAGGCAAGATCCGCGAATCGAGGACTGCAACCGCCCCCCGGTCGCTGCGCCGACGAATCAGCCTTCCAAACCCCTGCTGAAACTTCAAAACAGCTTGCGGCAAGGTCCTTCGATAAAAAGGCAGACCGCCCTCTGCGCGAATTCGCTCCAGTCGCGCCTCTTCAATCGGATCCCCGGGAGTGGCGAATGGCAGCCTGCCAATAATCACTAGGGAGAGTGCGTCACCGGCCACATCGACTCCCTCCCAGAGACTGGCCACGCCTAACAGAATGCTGCCGGGATGATCGCGAAATCGTTCCACCAACCCCGGCCCGGTGCCATCAATCCCCTGAGCCAAGGTGGCAATTCCTTGGGATTGCAGTCGCTCTCGCACCTTTTGGTCCAATTGTTTCAGCGTACGATACGAGTTCAATAGCACTAAGGTCCGCCCATTTAGACGCACTGCGGCCTCGACCACAAAGTCTGCCATCTGCTGCAAGTGTTCGCTGCTGTCTACCGGGGCCAAGGACGAGGGCACCACCAGCCGCGCCTGGCGCTTGAGATCAAAGGGAGAAGGCAACACTAAGTGCCGAGCTCTGTCGGCAGGGACACCCAGCATCTCCTCCAGATACTCAAATCGTCCACCCACACTTAATGTCGCCGACGTTAAGGCGGCGCTGTTGACCTTACTCCATAGGCGGTCACCGATGATGTCGGACACCGAGACCGGACCACGTCGCAGTCGGATGGCGACTTCGTCTTTACGCAAATGTCCTTCGAACCATGACACCCACTCGGAATCGGGAATTCCAAACGCGCTCAGCCCGTAGTCAATTTCTGTGATCTCTTCCAGCCATTTGCGATAACGAAGCCAGGATACCTCTTCCTCGGACGCATCTCCCCAAATGGCCTCAACTTCGGCTAGAATATCTCGACCCAACCCGAGCACCAAGTGCGCCTCATCCGTCAGCGCCGTCAGTTGCGCACGAACGCCGTTGGCACCCCATTTCGTCCAGACGGCTTCGGTAATCCGGACGGATTGCTGGGGGTAGTCATCAAAGTGGAGTTCTTCCGCCAGCACTCGGCTTAATTCCAAAGCCACCGTGAAGGTTTGATTGAGTTCGATCCGTAACCGGTCCAAAGCCGCCACCAATTCAGGATGCCCAGCGCGCGCCTGGTCCATGAGTACCGGGATTAACGTCCGATCCATCTCTTTGCCTTCGCGAGCCCATTCGCGCAGGGTCAAGTCGAAGCCAAAGCTGCGCTCCACCACTTCCGCAAAGCGATGGGCTTCGTCGATAATAACATGCTGAAATTCGGGGAGCACACCACCTTGAGCTAAATGCGCAGCTAACAGCGCATGGTTGATGATCAGGACATGCGAACTTTCCGCACTGCGTTTCGCTTGGCGCATAAAACAGGGGCCAGCAAAAACGCACTGGGGGCCGCGACAGGCATTCCGGTCGGTGATAATGGCGTCTTTTAGGCGACGAGCCTCATCCCCTCGAGGATTCCACTCTTCGACATCCCCGCGTTCGGTGGTCGCTTGGTAGACAAGCGCCTCGGCTATCGCTAATCGCCAAGCTCGTTCATCGACCATAGGACTGGCGGTATTGACCACTTCGTCCAACTTTAACAGGCAGAGATATCGCCCCTTGCCCTTGAGCATCGTCGCCTGAACGGGAAGCCCCGCGCCTGCCGTTGGCCAATCCTTATGCCACAGTTGCTCTTGCAGGGCCAAAGTGTTGGTGGCAACCACCACCCGTTCTCCGGCCCTCGCGCTTTCCAACGTGGCCGGCACCAAATACGCCAAGCTTTTGCCGGTTCCGGTCCCCGCCTCGACCATTAAAATGCCATGAGCCCGCCAATTGGCCAAGACTGCCGCCGCCATCTGAGTCTGAGCCGGTCTGGCTTCAAAATTGGGCACACTTTGCGCAATGGCCCCTTCAGGCGACAGATACTGCTCGGGCGAAGGAACCGCTTCGAACCGGGCTAAACGCCGATCAGAGGGTTGGGGTTCGGCTTGAGGGCGATATAACGGCGCTTCCGGCACATGAGCGTCATGTTCTCCCGCTTGCCACCAATCCCACTCCGAGCCCAAAATCCTGGCTAAATCCCGTTTGACCGAGGACGGCAGACGAGATAATCGCCGCTGAATGCGTTGCATCAAGGCGACGGTGGCCTGAACATCGTCGCGCGCATCATGAAACCGAAAGCCCCTTTCGGCCATTAAATCGGAGAGACGGTAACTGCGCTCGCCCGGAAATGCAATCCGTGCCCACTCGAGGGTATCGACCCCCTGCGAGCATGAAATGCCGGCGCGTTCCAAAAATTCCTGATCAAATTTAATGTTATGACCAACCACCCAGCGGCCAGCCAAGAAACTTTTGATGTCAGCGTGAATTTGATGCAAACGCGGATATTGCGAGAAGTCGACGTCCGCAAAGCCGGTCAGCCTCCCGATCGCCGCCGGAATAGGACGCCCGGGATCCACAAACCAGTTGGCTACGGACAGACTTCCGTCCTCTTCGCTGCGGGCGGCAGCGACTTGAATTACCGCATCACGAACCGCATCCATTCCGGTCGTCTCTACGTCGACCACCACCCACGGCGCCAACACCACCCATCACTCCTGCCCAAAATTCCAATGGTACCATCTTATCATGTCTTGCGTTGCAGGTTTAACCACCCCATCGTCTGGGTATGAAAACCTCAGAACCCGTACATCCTGGGGGTGGAGGGATGAATGATGTCTGACGAAGTGAACCTATCAGCCCAATTCACACTGCCCGAGCGCGCCGAGGCTTGCGCAGAGGCGCTTCGCGATGAGGGGTTTGATGTGATCCAAATTGACCCGGTGCGGTCTTTTCAGATGAACTCGCTCGAACCCCCCTCTTCTATCGCCGAATGGGGGCGCTATGCCTATCAACCCGATATTGTCGATGACAAGTGGACGCAGGCGACCGCGGAGAACGAGTCGGCAGACCTCATGGACAGCGAGGCGTGGCTGTTAACCGCCGTGGTCGAAACCGATGCCGTTGAAGAAGTCAGGACGATCATCCGACATCATGGCGGGTTTCTCTAAGGATTCCCTCCGGAGCGGGCATGAATCGGCCTTCGCCGGCGGCCAGAATCTGGCCCTCGGCATTGACGTGACGGATTTCTGCCTGAGCTCGGATTAACCGTTGATCCACCCGGTCCACCCAGCCAAAAACCCAGATCGGCTGTTCAATCTCTACCGGACGTTTGTATCGGATGCGTATTTCGGCCGTCACTGTCCAACGTTGCGTGCGTTGATAAATAGCGTGCCACATGGCATCGTCTAACATCCCGGCGACGATGCCGCCGTGGACAATAGCTTCATAACCTTGCCACTCTTCGGAGACGCTCAGCGATGCCTGAGCTCCCTGTTGATTGGCGATAAAGCTGACGCGCATTCCGATCGGATTGACATCCCCGCAAATAATACACTGGCTGGTGCGGACATCAAATGGTGGAACTTTTGGCATGGTTGCCTCCTCGGATTTGATTAGCCTATGAGATGTTGCGCTCTCAGCGTTGCCTCGGCCATCACTTCGCGCTCATCAAAAACCGAAATCATGCCCTCGGCCATCAGGATTTGACCATCGACCACGGTATAACGCACGTCATGGCCGGAGGCTGCGTAGACCAAGTTGGCTATCACATCTTGTTCAGGGGTCATATGCGCCGATCGCGCCTCCACCATGATGAAATCGGCCGGGCAGCCGACCGCCAACACCCCACCGGCATGCGCCAACACCTTGGCCGTGCCTTGGGTGGCCATGAGCAAGGCATCGAGTGCGCGAAACTGATCGGGCCGCCCTTCCCGCAGTTTCTGGAACCAGGCCATGGCTTTCATCTCTAAAAACATATCGAGGGTATTGGTAGAGGCTGCTCCATCCGTTCCCAACCCGACGGCCACACCAGCCTTCCTGAGCAACGGGTAGGGCATGATGCCGTTGCCTAACTTGGCATTGGAAATAGGGCAGGCAATAATCCCGCCGATGACGTGCTGCAGCACCGCGATATCCTCATCGCTCAAATGTACGCCATGGGCGATGACTGCCCAAGTCTCCAACAAGCCCGTTGATTTTGCCCAGGACACTGGGGACAGTCCCAAAGCCTTTAAATCATCGACCTCCTTCAGACTTTCCGCCAAGTGAATGTGAATCCCCAGATGATTCGCCTGGGCCGCTTCGCCAATCGTGCGAGCCATCTCTGGACTCAGCGTGTAGGGAGCATGGGGCCCGAGCATCGGCGTGATTAGGCGGTGTCCACCCCAGCGTTCAGCGAACCCAAGACCATCTTCTAACGCCCCATTACCGCTCGACCGGTCTCCGGTAATGCCGCGAGCTATCCATCCACGCAATCCAGACTGCACCACTGCCTTCGCCACCTGTTCCACGGCAAAGTACATCTCGACAAACCCCACGGTCCCGGAGTGAATCATTTCGCTGCACGCTAACAACGTGCCGATATAAATATCCTCGGGACTTAATTTGGCCTCCATCGGAAAAATGTACTGAGTCAACCATTCGTTTAGCGGACTGTCGTCCGCCACTCCCCGAAACAAGGCCATCGCCGCGTGATTGTGTCCGTTGAGCAATCCTGGCAAAATATACCCGTGCGACACATGAATCACTTGATCGACGGGCTGTAAATCCGAATCGATGGGCCCTACGGAAACGATCGTTCCATCTTCCCAGGTCAGTTGCCCGTTCTCAAACTGGTCTCCTTGAGCGTTGAGGGTCAGAATGGATGCCCCTTCCATACGATAGCGCACAAAGTCCTCCTTTCGGTCGTTCCCTGGGTTCGATCGTTCTGTCTTATCCACGAGGCTTTAGCATCAGAAGCTCGCCAAGTAGCGCACTTGGTCGGCCGACAGGTGGTCGATTCCAATTCCCAATGCTTGCAGTCGGATGTCCGCCACCCAACGATCCACCTCAACGGGAACCGGATAAACCCCTGGACTCATTCGTTGTTGAAGGAGCTGCTCCAAAGCCAACGCCTGCAGTCCAAACGTTAAATCCATGATTTCCACCGGATGGCCGTCCCCCGCGGCCAGATTGACCAGCCTGCCTTCCGCCAACAACCAGAGTCGAGGACCGTTGGGCCAAAGGTAGCCTACGACCGCCGCACTTCGTCCCGGAACCTGCCCCACGGCACCCTCTTTTAAGGCTTTGACATCAATTTCTACGTCGAAGTGCCCCGCATTGGCCAAGATGGCGCCGTCTTTCATTCGGCTAAAATGCCGGGCTCCAATCACATCCCGATTGCCCGTCACGGTCACAAAAATTTCTCCCAATTCCGCCGCCCGGTCCATTGGCATGACCTGATAGCCATCCATCCACGCCTCATTCGCCCGCACCGGGTTGACCTCAGTCACAATCACCCGGGCACCCAGGCCTCGAGCCCTTTCGGCGACTCCCTTGCCACACCATCCATAGCCCGCCACGACTACGCTCTTGCCCGCAATGACCACATTGGTGCTGCGCATAATCGCATCCCAGGTGGATTGCCCGGTGCCGTAGCGATTGTCAAATAAATGCTTCATATCCGCGTCATTGACAGCGATCATCGGATAGCGAAGGTTCCCGGACGCCGCCAGAGCTTTGAGTCGAGTAATCCCCGTCGTCGTCTCTTCTGCCCCTCCCAGCACCTGGTCCGCCAGACTCTGACGATTGCCGTGGAGGCGTTGCGTCAACTCGCCGCCGTCATCGACGATCAACGTGGGCTCGATGTCCAAAACCTGCTGATGCAACCATTCAAATTCTTCTGGTGTTGCCTCAGCGTACGCATGCACCTCGACTCCGGTTTCCGCAAGCGCCGCCGCCACGTCGTCTTGCGCAGTCAAGGGATTCGAACTGGTCACGCTGACGGTGGCGCCCCCCTGGTGGAGCAGCTCCGCCAAAATCGCGGTCTTGGCTTCCAAATGCAACGAAATCGCCACACGCTGCCCCGCCAACGGCCTGTCTTCCAAATAACGCTGTCTAATCGCTTCGAGGACTGGCATCCGTGGACGCACCCAATCCAATTTCGCTCGACCCGAACTGGCTAGCGCCTGGTTTCGTACTGTGGACATTTTTGAACCCGCCTTCCTCTGCCTTTTCTCCATTCAAACCCGAAAATCTCGGGTGGCCTTCGCTAGTCGCGACGCTCTCTTAGCCCGGCCTGCAACATCGCCGTCAGCAAGCGCGTGGTACGTTGACTATTCGCTGCCATCAAGTCTAATACCTCTTGGTGGCTTAAACCCGCATCCGTCAGCCCAGCCGCCCAGTTCGTGACCAAGGCCAAGGTTTGATACCCCATGGCCAGTTCTCCGGCTAAGACCACTTCGGGCACCGCCGTCATCCCGACTAAGTCGCCCCCAAGCAGGCGATAGGCCCGAATCTCTGCCGGAGTCTCAAACCTTGGGCCTTCCGTACAAACGTACGTGCCGCCTTCAATCGGCCGCGCGATATCGATACGCTCCGCCGCGGCAACCAGGACCCTGCGCAATGCAGAAGAAAACGGATGGGTCATATCGGTATGGACCACGCCTTGACCCAATCCCCCTCCGCCATCGAAGTACGTGGACTCCCGATTTTTGGTGAAATCTATGAACTGGTCGGGAAGCACGAGGGTGCCGGGTGCCATGGCCTGGTTCATCGAACCCACCGCGGCAGTCGCCACAATCATATCGGCTCCCAACTCTTTTAATGCCCAAATGTTTGCTCGGTAGTTTACACGGTGGGGAGGAATGTGGTGGTCCACTCCATGGCGATTAATAAAAAGACTGGTCGAATGCTCGTCCGATAGCCAGCCCCGAGTCACCGCCACGGCGCCGAAAGGCGTCGTCACGGTCTCGGTCGTCACCTGAGACAACCATACCGGATGATAAATTCCACTGCCGCCAATCACTGCTATCGTCATCGTATTGCTCCTTTTCTCGATGAGGGGCTTGAACGTGAAGGGAAGCATCCTCGACGGTTCTGAGTCGCATCCTAGCATGCCTAAGGACGAAGGCCAACCCCGATACTCAGCATGGTCTCGCTGCCGCCGACACGAAACTCACGGGATCTAACCATTCTTGGTCCGCAGGCGGGCCTCCTGCCTCGGTTGCCCTGATACCGTTCGAATTCTCGCGGATCCGGCTCTAAACCTCTTGCTGCCCGAGGTCCACGGGAACGGCTTTGGGATTAGCGTCCGCAGATTTCAGTACCACTCTCACCAACTCCGGTCGACATAAAAAGCGCATCGGCAATTCCGAAGTACCGAGCCCCCTCGACGTAATTAACACCGGCCCCTGCTCGACTTGGTGGCGGCCGGCGACGTAGCCGCCGCCAACATGGTTATGCTTCAGCAACGCACCCACCAATGGAAAGACAATTTGTCCCCCATGAGTGTGCCCTGACAACACCAGTTGAAAGCGTTTAGCTTCGGGCCTAATCGCCGCATCGGGGCGGTGGCTCAGTAAAATGGCGGGGCCCTCGCCAATTTGCGACAGCATCTTCGTCCAATCCGGTGCACCTAGGACTAAGTCGGGCAGCCCGGCAATCCATAAGCGCGCTTCACCGCGTATCAGCGCTATCCCCTGGTTGTCGATGAGCCAGTGGTCCGTCGGCAACGGATCCATAAACAAACGCCCGTGATGATAATCATGGTTGCCACTGACCAAAAACGCGGTATGATCCTGGCGCAGGCGATCGAGCTCGGCGGCCAGGCGTGTTCGCCCCAATCCCGGTTGGTACAAATCCCCGGTCACCGCAATCATATCCGCCTCATCGGCCCACTGACGAAACGTCCGATGAGAAAAAATCTCCACCCGTCCGTGCAAATCGGACAGGTGGAGAATGCTCAACCCATTAAATTCCTGTGGCAAGTTGGCAATCGCCACCTGATAGGTCACCGGTCTAATCCAACGAGACTCCAAAATCCCGTAGACTGCGGCCAAAACCAAAAGCGTCACCAACCCTATCCACATCGACGACTAGCGATCTCTCGAAGGAAAATAGAGCGCGATTTCGCGCTCGGCAGATTCTTGGCTGTCGGAGCCATGAACCACATTCTGACTCAGATCCAACGCCAAATCGCCACGAATCGTTCCCGGTTCGGCTTTAGCCGGATCGGTGGCCCCCATCAATAAACGAACCACACTCGGAGCTTCTCGACCTTCCCACACCATCGCGACCACCGGGCCCGAGGTGATAAATTGGATAAGCTCCCCGTAAAACCCCTTGTCTCGATGCTCACGATAATGCGCGCTAGCCAACTCTGGATCGATGACCATCATCCGCATTGCGGCTAAAGTTAATCCCTTGTTTTCCAGTCGGCTCACAATCTGGCCGACCAGCCCGCGGCGTACGCCGTCAGGTTTAACCATCACAAAAGTCTCTGCCACCTCAAGGTCCCCTTCCTGTCGTCTAAACCGCAGCCTTTTGGTCAGCAGCCTCTACCAAAACACCACGGAGGGTCTCCGAGGCGGTAAAATTTTGGGCGCGGAACTGTTCGACGATGTAATCACAGGCATCCCAGGGGTCCACAGAGTCACCGCAGGTGAATACATCAACCGCAGCATATCTGTGTTCGGGCCAAGTATGCACGGCCAAATGCGATTCCGAAATGACCACCACACCACTTACGCCCTGCGGACTAAACTTATGGAAAGCCACCTCACGGACTTCGGCTCCCGCTTTCAAAGCGGCTTCTACCATAATTCGCTCGACGCCCACGCTATCGTTAAGCACGTTGGCATCACACCCATGAATTTCCGCCAGAATGTGGCGGCCCAATGCATTCATCGCATTACCAACCCCCTTTGTCCCCCGAGTAAATTCCCGCGGACCCAAGTCCGAAGGCCAGGACTTATTGTACCAAAAAAGCGCCATATGTCAACAAAATAATCGGTTTAGCGTTCACCAGTCGCGAGTTCTCCTATCCTTCCTATCGCACACTCAGTAAATCTCTGTCTTTTGCCGATTTACTATCGCACCTAGTAACAGCTAGCCGCTATGTGCGGCTAGCGCTTGTTGAATCCCTTGAACCATACTCCGGGCGTTTTGCCGAAGTGCATAACGGGCTACCGGATTTAATAGATTCGACAACATGGGCATGCCGAATTCAAACTCGGTGACGAAGGTCACCTGCGACCGCTGGCCATCGCTGACCACCCGCCACTCTCCTTGAAACACCTTCAAGTCGCCCTCGGTCTGGCGAAAGGTGATGCGGCGATGTTCGGGGAAGAACTCGTCACGTTCCACCCAGCGAAAGCGTGCGCCTTGCAATTTCGCCACCCACTCGGACAGAGTATAGCCCTCCCCAGTTTCCTTAATGGTCACGGATTGTACATTGGCCATAATCGCGGGAAAATCTTCCATCCGCGATATTTTTGCGTAAACCTGATCCGGGTCAGAATCAATCCATTCCGTCACTTCAACCACAGGCATCTCTATTCCCCCAATTCATCCAAATATTGATCCACCGCAGCCATAGCTGCTTCCATCTCGGTCAAGGCGGTGTCTAATTGGTCTTCCGTAATCACCAGCGGCGGGATTAGGCGGATCACTCGGTCATTATTCAGCGTGTAGACCGCTAAGATATGCCGTTGAAACAGTTCCGCCATCAGTGCCCCTGCGACTCCGGCATTAGCAAACTCTAATCCGAGCATCAGGCCCATGCCCCGGACTTCCCGAATTACACCGGGATAACGAGCTTGCATTTGGTCAAGCCGCCTTCGCGCAATGTTTCCAAGCATCTCTGCCCGTTCCGGCAAACGCTCTTCGATGGTCACTCGTATAGCTTCTAAAGCCACAGCGGCAGCCAAGGGCGCTCCGCCAAAGGTGGAGGTGTGGATTAGCGGTTGTACGGAAAAGATGTCCCATGCCGAAGGCCGACCCACCACTGCCCCGATGGGCATAATGCCTCCGCCCAATGCTTTGGCCAGGCACAAAAAATCGGGCACCACCCCGCTGTGTTCAATCGCAAACAATCGTCCAGTCCGGCCCATTCCGGTCTGCACCTCGTCGACAATCAAGAGCGTACCCGTCTGATCACAAGCCTCACGGACTTCGGCCAAATAGTTGTCGGGAGGAACGATGATCCCTCCCTCCCCCTGGATCGGTTCTACGATGACTGCAGCCACTTGAGAGTGCAGGGCACGGCGAACCGCCGAGGCATCCCCGTAAGAGACATGCGTTACTCCGGGAACCAACGGCTGAAAGGGATCGCGGTAAGTATCCCGTCCCGACACCGTTAACGCTCCCATCGTCTTCCCGTGAAAGGCGCCTACGGTACTAATCCACTCTGATCGCCCCGTGGCCGCGCGAGCCAGTTTGAGCGCCGCCTCCACGGCCTCCGCCCCACTATTGCAAAAAAACGAGTAGGTCAGATCGCCGGGCGTCACCTGCTGTAATTCCTCGGCCAATTCCACCATCGGTCGATTCAGTAATACCCGCGAAGACTGGGCCAGCTTTTCTAATTGCCGATGCGCGGCTTGCAGTAATCGAGGATGGCGATAGCCATGCACCATCACTCCATAACCGCCGGCTAAATCAATGTACTCGGTTCCGTTTTCATCTATCAAGAGCGCGCCATCACCGGTCGCCTCCGCGCTCTCCAGTCCCATGAAACGAAATACGCGCGCCAAACCAGGATTTACCGAACGCTCGTAACGCGTTAGCAAATCCATCGCCATCATGGGATCAGACTCAGCCACATTTTCCACAGGTGTCCTCCCTGAATTCGATTAAAAGTACTCGCTACTATATCCTTATTGTACACGTTATATCCACGCTTGGCGCTTGAACCAAACCAAGAGCCCAGCAGAAACCAAACCAACGAACCCCAGCACGCAGTAGAACCCATAAGACCAATGGATGCCGGGAGCATGATCAAAATTCATCCCATACAGCGCCGCTACTAATGAGGCGGGCAACATCACAGTGGTCACCAAGGTTAGAGTCTTGACGATTTCGTTCATCCGATTTGACACCGCCGACAAATGCAAGTCCATGACCGTGTCCAACATCGCCCGATAGCCGTCCACTAGCTCCACCAACCGCAACACATGATCATAGAGATCAAAATAGTAGGGAACGGATGGCCCTTTAAATCGCCGAGACAGGCCATGGGCCATGTCGCGGGAGGATACGAGGACACTGCGGATAACCATGACCAGGTGCCTATAGGCCAGCACTCGACTTTCCAACACTTTGCGTTCCATCGTGGTCAGCGCATGGTGTTCGAGCTGCACAATATATTCGTTAAGCTCGTCGAGAAGCGGAAACAAGGCGTGAAACAGGCCGTCTAATATGGCAAACACTAAGCCTGAGCAATCATTAATCCATTGCGGATGCGCGAGAATCTTTCGTCGCAAGCCCTCGATATGGGTCACTGAGCGCGCGCTCCAAGAAATCACTCCGCGCCGATGAACGACCAAATGCAGCGCCTTCGCGGTAAGAGTTGGGGCGGCATCGGCCCGTTCCGCATCGTCGAGCCTCATATGGTAGGTTAGCAAATGAAAGAAGTCGCCATAATCTTCCACCAGCACGTGCCGAAGATGTGAGTTTTCGTGGTTCCAGGAATGAGGAAGCTCCACTCCCCAACGTTCCAGTTGTGCTTGAAGTGCTTGCCTTATCTGCTCTGAATCGTCACTGTAGAGGTGGATCCATTGAAACCCGTCGACGTAGGCCCAATCATTTGACCCCGCGAGCCCCCTGTCGTTAAACCCCAGGGTAAACCCCTCCGCCTCCACGATCCTCTCACCTCTCTCGCCTCTGAATGTCTCAAAGAGAGTGTGCCCCAAAAAAAATTCGGCCCTTCATAGGCCGAACGA
The DNA here is from genome assembly GCA_023475835.1 of Bacillota bacterium. Taxonomy (GTDB): domain Bacteria; phylum Bacillota; class Sulfobacillia; order Sulfobacillales; family Sulfobacillaceae; genus JAMCVM01. Next base: position 15,983 of record JAMCVM010000009.1, read on the forward strand.
AAATGGTCGGACTGGCGGGATTCGAACCCACGACCTCTACCACCCCAAGGTAGCGCGCTACCAAACTGCGCCACAGCCCGTGGATTGATAATATCAAAATATGAAGAGAGAAGCAACCACCTCATGGACGAGTGGGGCCCGCGCCTCCCTGCGCGGGCCCCACTCGTCAGATAATGATGCAGATCAGCCCGCCCGAGCCCTCATTAATAATCCGCTGTAGGGTTTCTTGCAGCTTCTCCTGCGCGTTTTCGGGCATTTTAAACAACTTCGACTGAATGCCTTCGCGCACGAGGTCATGCAACGACTTGCCAAACAGATTCGTTTCCCATAGGCGCTTCGGGTCGTCTTCAAACTGTTCCATCAGGTATTGGATCAGTTCTTCCGCCTGTCGCTCAGTGCCAATAATCGGGGTAATCTCGGTTTCAATATCCGCCCGAATCATGTGTATCGACGGCGCAGACGCCTTGAGCCGAACACCAAATTGCGCCCCTCGACGGATGGGTTCCGGCTCTTCCAAATTGAGATCCAGAAGTTGCGGCGGCACCATGCCGTACCCAGTCGCTCTGACGTCTATCACCGCCTCTTCGACCCGGTCCCATTCTCGTTTGGCGTCCACGTATTCTCGCCACAGACGAACAATGTCACCCTGTCCACCAACATGTCGATCGGCCATCTCTGCCAGAGCCCGATAGAACAATGCGTTGGGGGCATCCAAGCCAATTTCCGCCAACCCAGTGCCCAACTCCATTTTCTCCAAATGCACGTCACTAATATACTCGTGAGCCGCCAACACCTGAATAGCCCCATCGACGTCGCGAAGCCGCTGCACCTGACTTTCTACTTCGGTCGTCGCTTCGTCAAACTTGGCCCGAAGCCAGTGTTGTGGAGGCAGTGCTTCGATCCAGTCGACCAGATGAAACTCCACAGCGCTTACAGGAAACTCATACAGTACTTGCTCTAAGATATCTACCAGGTCCTCTTGGCGCAGTTCGAGGCAGTTGACCGGAATGACGGGCACATCATAGCGGTCAGCCAGGTCCGTGGCTAAGGCCATCGCACGCTCATCGTACGGAGTGATCGAGTTCAAGATCATCACGAAGGGTTTGCCTAACTCCCGTAGTTCAGCAATTACCTGTTCTTCGGCGTCGACATATGCCTCGCGAGGAATTTCTCCAAAACTACCATCGGTGGTCACCACTAAACCGATGGTCGAGTGGTCGGCGATGACCTTGCGGGTGCCAATTTCGGCGGCCTGTTCAAACGTCATTTCCTCATCCGACCACGGCGTCCGAACCATTCGGGTACCTTCGTCTTCGGTATATCCGAGGGCACCGGGAACACTGTAGCCGACACAATCAACCAAGCGCGCGCGAAAGGAAATTGCCTCGTTTAGGTGGATTTCCACGCCGTCGTCCGGGATGAACTTTGGTTCAGTGGTCATCACCGTCTTTCCCGTACCACTTTGCGGCAAAGAATCGATGGCCCGTTCTCGCTCATTGGGGTCATCGATGACGGGCAGCACCATACGCTCCATGAATCGTTTAATAAACGTGGATTTGCCGGTGCGGACCGGGCCTACGACACCGATATAGATATCTCCTCCAGTGCGCTCGGCTAGATCCTTAAAGAGATCAAACTTCTCCATCCGTTGGTTACCCTCCCTTTTCTTTTGCTGGGTTGGCGCCGGTCCTCGCCTGTCCCGGGATCACCCTATGAATGACATTAGCAAGATATGTGAAATGGTCGGAAACAATGCCAAGGGTTGGCAATGGAAACGATATAAAATTTACCAACGCACCAAGACCTCGGCGATTTCAGCACATGGCTTCATTCCTGCCCGCTTCCAAGACTTCAGACTGCGGACAGATCAACTATGACCGTCTGCGTCCCAAGCTGTGGGCGTCTCAAATCCTGGTTGCATACTGGGTTCCCACCCCCCGGTCTCCTCCGTGAATCTCGACCCCTGCCCAAGCCGCCCCCCTCGAATCAACGAGGCGGCAAGCGCCAACAGAAATACCCCATGGTTAACCCATCGCTGCCGGCATCACTCGATAGGCTGCTAATCGCTGTTCAAGTCAGCCACCGGGCCAGGGAAATGGATCTTGCGATTGCCTTTCATTCTCTTGACTTTCGCCAAAGACCATCCCACACTGACAACATGAACGATCAGAACCTTCGGGACCATCTTCTTCCTCTTCGGTGGCAATACGTTGTCACCGCCGCTCCCGAATCCTGGGAGTTGGCATTTCAAGACATTATCAACGTGGATGCCTCGGCAAGAATTACCGCCAGTCTCTGCCCGGGCATAATTGTCGTTGAGTCGGCGTTGCGGTCCGTCGACTTAGCCCAACAGTTGCGAACATCAGGGATTTTTGTTCGCCATCTTTTTTTGCTGCTCGACGTGATTGTCCAGCGTTATAGTCATGAACGCTTGGCAAAAATTGTCGACGTCAGCATCGGTCTTCGAAGACACTTAAATCCAGCCCAATCCTTTTCAGTCCAAACCCGGACTTTAAGTCAAGACGGCCCCGGCAATTTCGAGGTGAATACCCTCGTCTCCAATGCTTTTATGGCCTTAGGATTTCGGTTGGATGTAAAGCATCCCGACCAAGCCATCTCCATCGTCTGCACGGATTTTGCGGTGTATTTAGGAGCCTCTCCCATCGCTCATAACTTAAGCGACTGGGCTGGCGGGATGAGACGTTTTGCCCGAGACGCCAATCAGTTGAGTCGAGCCGAGTTCAAGCTATTGGAAGCGCTCGAGGTATTCCCCTTGGATCTCCCCTACCAAGGCACGGTCCTCGATTTGGGCGCTGCCCCGGGAGGTTGGACGCGTGTTTGTCGCCAAAGGGGCCTAAGCGTCGTAGCAGTCGATCCGGCGGTGCTAGACGCGCGTCTGACCAAAGACCGAGGAGTCACCCACGTCCCGAGCACGGCTGAGACCTACCTGACAAAAACCTCGGGATCCGAAATATTCGATCTCATCGTCAATGACATGCGAATCGATACCACCCGCAGTGCGCGCCTGATGTGCAAGGCCGCTAAACTTCTTAAGCGCGACCAGTTCGCGCTGATGACGCTGAAACTTCCAGCGAAACACCAGCGCCGGCGAATCAGAGACACTCTGTCGGTGTTGTCTCAATCGTACCGAGTCGGTGGCGTCCGCAAACTCTTCCATAATCGAAGCGAGGTCACTGCTTTTCTGCAAAAGCGTTAGCCCGGATCGAGCCATGGCATCAAGTTAAGGATGACGTAATGTTCGATGGATTCGCGGTATTCGCAGTGCCATAGGGTGTGAACGGTGGCAGGAGCGGATAATCCGTGCCTGTGACCGGGTGGCATGCTCAGAGTGCCCATGGAGTTCAACGATTTCCGAGAATCACGTTGCGCCGACGAACGCGCCCCCGATCGTGGGTGCAGGAAATTTATGCCGGAAGCTTGTGAATTTCCGAACAGGAAGTCATCGTGTCACTCTGCGGCCCTTAACGGATGGGCGGGCTGGGGTTTGAGGGGTCTTCGCCGTTTCGTAGCATAACGATTAGCGGCTGGGCTTTGGTGAGTAGGAAGGGCCTCCATGAGCGAGGAAGTATCCCGTGCGACATTGGGTAGATGGTGGCCGCAAAAAGCGATGGATCTCGACCCAAGAAATCCGTCCACGCGATTCAAACCCATCGCGAGGACGGCCCGGAATCCGACTTTGCGCCCTTTGCGCTTTCGGGAAAAGTCTTGGCCGTTGACTACGGGCCGGGCGACACTCAGAAGATTTCCGTCGATCGGCAATCTGGGGAAAAATGCGCTGGGCTTCAGTGAACCTCTGACAACCCCTCCTCGAATGTGAGATTGCAGACTACCATGCGAAACCCCGTCAAAAACGTTCAGGTTGTGCTTGCTCAGATTAGCTATTGCTCACTGGATTTAGCGTCCCCCACGAAAATTTAGTGGAGATCATGCCGCACCCTTGAAAAACGTTCTCACGATCGCGCAAATGCACTGCCCGTATATTCGAAGACGCCCAGTCCATGCCGCTAATGCCATCGAAACACGCTGGCCGCCATAGTATAGGCATCGCTCGACACACCACCGCCGACTGTGCCATGAAACCGGTCGACCGGGGCCGCTGCAAAGTCGTCCGCCCCAGAGGTTTTGAATCCGTGGCCCCACGCGGCATAGACGAAAGCCAGGGCCCTCTCACTGAAGGCTCTGGCTTTTTGCGATTCGAGATTCGGCTAATCCGAGTTCTTGTTTATCGCCTATCCTCTAACACAGTGGCTATGGTCAGTAGTTAATCGTTACAGTCTGAGTCAAACTCGAACCCGTAGCTCCTTGACCTGGTACCGTCAATGTCACCGTCGCCGTACCCGAGCCCGATGAGGGCGCCGTGTAGCTGAAGCTGGCGGTGCCATTAGATCCAGTTGTCGTCGATGGAGTCACTGTTCCTTGACTGTTAGGCACTGACGCCGTCACGGACTGTCCGGCGACAGGATTTCCAGAACTGTCGGCGACGAGAACGTTAATCGTCTGGGTCGCCCCCGGGCTCACTGTATAGCTCAATGGTCCCACTACGCTCAGTTTGTCCGCGTCCAAGCTGGCTTGCGGGACATAGTTCCCTGCGGCCGCGTTGACGTAGTAGATAGTCACCGAAGTTTGACCGGCGGGAATGGTCACTGTATTTGTGGGGGCGCCGGTGGCACTCATGCGGAACGAACCTCCGTTGTTATCGGTCAGGGCTACGACTTCACTACCGGTTGCAGGAACTGGATTCCCGGCGAGATCGGTAGACTCTAAAGTCAAGGCCACTGGCGTATTCGCACTCACCGTAAGCTTATTGCTGCCACTGATCATGGTCCCATTTTGGAAGAGACCGACATTGCTGGCCGTAGCCGCCTGGATGAAGATGGAAGCCTGCCCAGTCACTGGGCTACTGACCCCAGGAACGGAAGCTTGCAACGTCGTGGACCCCTCCGACCACGCTTCTAAGGGAATCGTCGCGGTCCCATTCGCACTCAAGTTCACGGTCAGATTGACGGTATTGGTGGCTCCTTGAGTCCAAGTCGAACTGTCGCTGGCCCCAGTGGGCTCCATCCCGCTTAATCCTGCCGGAATCGTTAGTTGGACGGTCTGGCTTCCGGTCATCGGTGCACCATATTGATTTTGCACGGTCACGGTCGCATCCACGGTGTCACCGGCCAGCGCATATCCCGAGGACTGGTAGTCGGACCCAGTACTCTGATCCTGCAGAGTCACCCCAAGACTTTGGGCCACCGTGGACGAGACGACCATGGCCGCTGAAGGTGTCGTTTGCAGAGCCGCATTGACTCCCGTTTGCTCCGGGATCGTGGCGTCGAGCACCCACTGGGCTCCTTGGAATCCCTCGGCAGCCAACGTGACCGTGGCCTGCCCGCTACTGTTAGTCGTCACCGTAATTGGCGAGCTCGAACTGGTCGCGGTACCGTTGACTGTGGCTTGCCCGTACGATGAATTATCACTCGACGATCCGGCAGCGTAGATTTCCACCGTCACCCCGCTTTGGCTTAGGGGATTGCCAAACGCGTCCTCGAGTTGTAGGGTGTACTGCGCTTTAGGGTCCGTAATCGGCACCGTCAGCGTACTGCTGGGACTTGTGAATTCCGCACCGGCCAAGGCTGCTGCGGTTTCCGTCAAGTTGAGGGTCTTGGCCGAAAAACTGTACTGGGCGCCTGATACCGAAGTTACAGTCACGGTGTAGACGCCTGCGTTGGCCCCATGCCCGCTATCCGCCAACGTCACGGAAGCGGCGCCACTACTGTTGAGGGTCACTTGAGTCGAACTACTATCCGCCTGGCCGTTAACCAAGATGTTACTCGCTGGTGTCGTCGACCCTTGCTTGGTCACTAAGATCGACACTGGCGACGTGTAGTTGACCGGCGCCCCCTGGCTGTCTTCGGCTTGGAGATTCAAGGTTACCCCGGAACTGCCCTCGGCGAACGTATTCGCCGACAAGGACGCCTCCATCTGCGAAGGCACTCCGGCAATCACAGACTGCACCGTCGATGTCGCCGTGGTCAAGCCGGAACTCGTGGCGGTGATGGTCACCGCGCCCGTCTTGCCTTGTTCGCTAGCCAATTCAAACGTAGCCGAAGTATTGGTAGTGCCTGCGGGTGCCGCGCCACCGTCGTAAGCCAAGGTCGTCTGATCGGTGCTACTGTCGACTAGCCCAGCCGGACCGGACACACTAACGTTGATGCTGTCTGTACCAGTCAACATCGGATACCCTGCTTGATCTTCGACGATAACCGCAATCGGGGAGGTTTGAGTGCCCTGGGTGTTGGCATCCAGATAGGTAGGGGCGTTGACAATCTTCAAGCTGGTGGCCTGTTGCGCGGCACTGGTAATCGTCGTGGTGCCATAACTGGGCGTGCTGGCAATCGTCTGCCCATTGCTGCTAGTCAGCCCACTCGAAGTCAGCGCGATGGAGATTCCAGGCACCGAGACTTGACCCACGTCGACGGTAGCCGTGCCGTTAGTCACCGCTACCGTGACTTGCCCATTGGCCGGAGTCAAGGTGGTGCCGTTTTGACTGTAGGTCACCCCCGACATCGCATTAATATTCACGCTGCCGTTGAAGTCCCCAACCGGATTGCCATTTTGGTCGACCACGTTGACGGTGACTGCGTCGGTGGCTTGACCATCAGCAATCACCGTGGTGGCTGCAGGCGCAAGCGTCACCCCAGCCGCCTGACCGTAGACAACCACGTGCGTCGTCGTGGTCTCGCCATCGACAGATGCCTGCACAGTGTATGTTCCACCGGCCGTGCCGACAAAGGTAGCGGTGTCCGTGGTACCAGAGACGAGCCCGGTCGAACTGTTGCTACTCACTACGGACCAGGTCACGGGAGCACTGGCAGGCACTCCACTCAAAGTTAAGGTGTCCGACACTCCAGTGGCGACGTCAGCCTGCGCTGCCGTAATCGTCGCCGGCACTGCGGGCGTGGGCACAGTCAAAGTCAAGCTTTGCTTGCGAGCCAGGCCATATTGTCCCCGTTGATACTGAGCCGGACCCAAGGACTCTACTAAGACCTGATAGGTGCCAGGCTGCAAATTGGTCGCGGTGTACGTGTCTTTGGTCGAAAAGGCTTGCACCACGGACCCGTTGATTTCGAACTGGAAGTACGGAGCGCTGGTGGTGGCGTGGATGACCTGGGCGGTCAGCGTGGCCTGCCCATTCGTGGCCACGTCGTTGGTCGGTGCTGTGACCGTCAATTGTGGACTCACGGGTGGGGTCGGCACGTTCAAGGTCAGCGTCTGCTTTCGAGCGGAATAATACTCGTGGTTATGGTACTGGGCAGGTCCCAGGGATTCCACCAAGATTTGGTAAGTGCCTGGCCTCAAATTCGTTGCGGTGTAGGTATTCTTGGTGGAATACGCTTGCATCGTCTTACCGTCAATCACGAACTGATAATATGGCGTCGCCAACGCATCGACCACTTGCGCTGATACGGTCGCTGTGCCGTTTTTGGCCACGCCATTGGCGGGCCCGGTAACAGTCAAATGTGGGTTACCAACCGTGAAATGCAGTTGAGTCGACCGAAAGGCATTCCACTGACCTTGTCGCTGCTGATCCATGCCCAAGGACCGAACGGTGATCGTATATTGCCCCGCACTCAAATGATCGAGTATCAAGTGATTATTGGTAGAATATCGCTGAATAATACGGTTGCCCTCCCGGAACTGGTACATCGGGGTACCCGTCGCACCAGCTACCTGGGCCGAGAACGCAGCATTGGCACCGACGGAGAGAGCTCCGGTAGGCCCAGACATCACGAGATGCGGGGGATTGGCAGCAAAAGTCTGACTTAAGGGCAGCGCGCCCATCGCCAGTATGCTACCGGTGGCGGCAATGGCACCCAACAGAGCCAATTTCGAATGTTTTATGGACAAATCAATCACTCCTTATACGCCTGAATTTCCGCAGGCGATTTCCTTGCATCCAAAATCCCAGACCATAAACATCGGGGTACCGTTTGGAACCAGGTTTGTGAGGGTCCAGTACGACCCGTCGCTCAATAGATTCGGAACTATTTTGGAAAAGGTGGGGGTCCTTTACTAATTTGATACCCGAGGGATTATTCTTTGAACCATGGTTTCGTCGTTTGATGGCGCGATCTTATCGCCAGGCCACGCCGAACCATCCTCGCAAGCACCAGACCCTCACCATGCGCTAACAGATCTTCCTACAGAAATACTTTTTTCGGATCGCAATGGATGGTATGAGTTGAGCAGCAAACCCACCCAATTCGCTCACAGAAGTGTCGCTAACCCTTACGAAATTTCTCCAATGGTTGTCCGCCGGGAGTATAGGAGAAAAGCCGCTTCGACCTGTGGCATGCTCCCTACCCACGTTCCCCCTCCCGGCGAAATAATTAGCACGGCCAGTCTGACTGGTATGGCACCCGGATGCTTCGGAATTTCCCCCAGTTCGACAGGACGCCATCAGGCGACCACGCGGCCACGCCTTTCACCTCAGAGCTTCATATTGAATTACCTGGGTTTGGTTCAACCAATGACTCGACCACCAACCTCACTGAAAAGCTAAACGCCAGGTTGTCTTGTTTGGCAGCGATGGGCTTGATTGGATGATCCCTTTGTTGTCAACCGGCGACAGCGTGTCCTACGCTTGGCGGTACCCGAAACTTGAGTCGATGGTGGGAACCGGTGACGGCTGCCCAAGGCTAAAGCTAGGGGCCTGACGACACCGACTAGTTCCCGAAGACTTCGTCCAAGCCCGTTTTCCTTACTCCGTAACCCACGCTCCCGACAATTGACAGCCGCCTTGCTATCTCGACCAGAGAGGACGCCGCACGGTGGACCTGGCCCCGGACGTCTGGCTCCCGTCAAATCCGTATGGCGGGACGAGCCATTCGGCGTGGAGCACGCTTGGCTGGTATCCTTGCTTCGCACCGCATTCACGCATCGACCGGCGCTTTCAGCCTTCTTTTTCGCTACTTAGTGGGTCCCATCTCGCGCCACTAATACTCTTAGTAAGAGGGTGGTGCTCCATAAGAGGGTGGTGCTCCAACATCCCCGCGATGTTTAGCCCTGCAAAGGTAATCGTGGCGTACCGGTCCAGTCAGCGAGAAATCTGACAGGCGTAATGCGGACGTTGATTAGCCACGTGCTCATGCATCCTAGCGAGTTCCCTCCCCGGGGAGGGCGTGGGGGTCGACCTCCCCGGAAAACCCCGTGTCGCAGCGCCCATTTTAGACAACCAGCGAACCCGTTTTGACCATTCCGAACCTGGATCATGGCGTGTAATTTTCACTGCTCCGATTTTCGCCCGATAGGCTCGCCCATCATGCAGCGGGCATTCCCCTTCGGGATCCATGGTGTCAAGTTAAAGCCTATTAATAGTGGGAATCTACGCAATGGCTATTGCTAACCTGAGCAAGCACAACAGGAACGTTTTTGATGGTCTTTGGTATGGTAGTCTGCAATTTCACATTGGAGGACGGGTCGTCAGATGTTCACTAAAGCCCAGCGCTTTTGGCGATCACCATTTAGCCAATGTCGCACGGGATACTCCTCGCTCATACGAGGCCTATCCGGTCAATACGAGCGTCGCTTTTGGCCTCTCGAAGGACCAGGCTAGCCCGTCGTGTTCCCCGAGGATGCCGACGCTTTACGACGCATTGCACGCCACCCATCGCTCGGTCCGCCTCGTGGGCCATCGACGTTATCGGCCAGCGACCGCGCCGGTGCGGTCGAGTGGATGGAGTCCGGGGCACCCTGGCTACCCCCTAGCGGTCAGGTGAGCGTCAACCTATCCTGATAGCTCCCTTCCATGGCCGAAGGAACGTGGCGAGTGGGGGGCAATCAGCTGTTTTGCCTCACATGCCCTGGTGGACAAATCTTATGGTGGGCGGGCCGTTTTTCTTTCACGGCCCGCCCCCCTGTGCCATCCCACCACCCTCCAATCACCTCAGCCATGGTCCATTATGGATCGCCGTCAGCGAACCGAACGCGTGAAACTCAAGCCATGCCGAAGCAGTTTAGGGCAAAGATCACTGAGATCCGGTATATCCGAAGGGCCACGGCGCGTTGGTGAATACGTAATCAAAGGCGGCCTTGGCGGCCGGGTCCCTCACCTTAAAATACTGATCGAAAATGGCACGGGCTACGTACCCAGAATAGGCACCCCAGGTTCCGTTGTCGATGTAGGTATAGATAAGAATACTGGGGTGGGGCATGGGCCCTTCGCTCAGGAAGAACGCGTTGTTGTAGCTATCCGTCTTTTGTCCGGTCCCGGTTTTGGAAGCCAGGGGCAACGGGAATCCCTCAAGCGTCGGATATCCTGTTCCCGACGTCCCGGTATGGGCGATATCAGGATCTTGGGCCGACAGTTCCATTCCCTGATGCACAGCTTCCCAAATCGAGGCCGGAAGGTTGATCTTTCCTTGGATGACCGGATTAAAACGCTTCACCAACTTGCCCGATGGGGTCGTGATAGATGAGACCAGTTGCGGTTGGTAGAGAGTTCCTCCATTGGCAATCGCGGCATACGCGCGGGCCAAGGCAATCATGGTGTACTGCGAAATGCCTTGACCGATGACCGTGTTGAGCGTCCAACCGACCGTCCAAGGCGTATTTTCTTCCTTTTCCAGCAAAGCCGGCGTGGGAATGCGCGACTTCGCCTCACCAGGCAGGGCAATGCCGGTCAATTGATTTATCATGAACCGTTTAAGCCACTCGTCGATGACATGAATCCCCATTCGATACCCTAACGTATAGAAAAAGGTATCGTCGGACAAACCAATCGCCTGTTTGAGGTTGAGCCAGCCAAACGCATCCGGATACTCCCAACTGTGAAAACTAGGAATCAAAGGAAAATATCCCGGGTCGTAAATTTCCGAAGAAGGGGTAATCGTTTTCGACGCTAATGCAGCCACCGCCATGATCGGTTTAAAGGTCGACGCGGGGGCGACGAGCGCTTGAATGGGAATAATGCTAAACGGATCATTGGGGTTTTTGGACAGGCTGGTGAAATATGAATCGCGCTCGGTTGGATTACTGGGAATTAACCGTTGCGGATTATACGAAGGATAGCTGGCCATGGCCAAAATGTGCCCGTTATTGGGATCGATAGCGATCACTCCGCCTGAATGCGCCCCTGGGGAATAGCCGATGTCGCCCGGCTTCTGCATTTCTTTAAGGACATAGGCTAAGGCCTGGGTCGCGGTCTCTTCAAGCCTCCAATTAATGGTCAGATGGACGGTGTCCCCCGGTTTCGCCGCGGCCTGTCCGACAATCTTGACGAGATGGCCGGTGCTGGTTACCTCCGCCTCTTCCCCCCCGCTGTGACCGGCCAGATAGGACTGATACTCTTCTTCCAGCCCAGCACTGCCGACCGTGTGACCTGGCGACGATTGGCTGATATAACCAATGATGTTACCCATTACTGATCCGTACGGATAGTCGCGTTCGGCCACGGGCTGAATCCTTATGTTGGGCAATGAGGCCTGGTTGACATCAATTCGGGTAATTTGTTGCGCCGTTAAGTGAGACGCCAGCGGTATGGGATCGTAGGCGATAAGTTGCGTTTTTTCACTATCCATCTCGGCGGTCAGCGACGCCGCTGGAACCTCAAGCAAGTCCGCAATCCGCAATAATTCAGCCTTTGGCAACGGCGTCTCGGGACTCACGTCGAAAAGGGTCCATGACGGCTTAGAGGTGGCAATGGTGACGCCGTTCGCACTGACGATATTTCCACGGGGGGCCAAAACGGGCAGGACCCGTTCATAGTCTTGTTGCTGCAACTTCGAATAGTATTTTCCGCGGACCATCTGCAGATAATACAACTGGGTGCCAACAATGCTAAAAGCAAGACCGGTAGCGACAACCAGGGCCAGTGCCCGTCTCTCAAATTGACGCATGAGTTCCTCCCATCCAATTGAATCTTTCTAAATCCTCGACTATCCACTACGCTCTTAGTCTAGCACGCCCAAATCTCTGAAGCATGAAACCTGGCGCCCCTCCCCGCATCCCGAAACCTCCGCCATCGAGCGGTTTGTTCAACCATAAACGATTTTAGGACTCACTTCTCTTTCCTGATAGCTGATTGCGCACGGCTTTTTTGTCCGCGTCCAGTTAGGCTCAACCCTGGATGATGCACGATCAGTCTACCGATATAACGATGCCTTGAGCGCATAGGTTACAAGCATTGGGGCCATGGTTTGATTGGCGGTTGGTCCAAGGACATCTTTAAAAAGAACATCGCAACAATCCGCGGCAAAACTTAGGTCCGTTGTTCAGGTTAAAGCTTCGATCGGCTCTAGCGATGATCTTGATCAGTGAGGGAGAAACGATGATCCTCGATGATGCGAATCCCGTCGCTCCATTCAACTGCCCCACTGAGTTTTAGCCCCATCGTCACCCCAACGACTCGCCCCTTGGGCGATCCCACCCCATGCGCTGGCGATGATTCCCATCGGCAAGCTCCATCGGGGCTCTGGTTCGGCAGACCACTTCCAAGAGTTACGGGTTTGGCGAAAATTCGTTATAGTATGGATGAGAGTTTTCACGATGCCGAAGAAAAGGGGACGACTGAGTTGTCGACACCTCGCCATACCAAAAAACACATTGCCTTCACCTTCGATGATGGACCGGACGATATTTTTTCGGTTCGGGTTCTGGATATCCTTCAACGATACGACGCTCGAGCTACCTTCTTTTGTCTGGGTCAACAGGTGCAACGATTTCCTGAAGTCCTCAAACGGATGGTCAGAGACGGACATAGCGTGGGCAGCCATAGTTGGAATCATCCCCATCTTTCGACCCTATGCCCGGAGGCCGTCGGCCAGCAGGTGAACGCCACCTTTCAACAAATCCAAACCGTCGTCGGTCGCGGACCCGTGTTGTTCCGTCCACCGTACGGCGACGTCGACCAAAGTCTCGCCGAATATTTGCAGTCGCTCGGATACCACCTGGTCCTGTGGGATGTGGACTCCCAAGATTGGCAAGGGATCTCAGGGCCTAAAATCGCAGCCAATGTTCTCGCTTCGCTCCATCATCGCGCCATCATCTTGCAGCACACGGGAGCCCACGCTCCCGGCACCATCGAGGCGCTACCGTACCTCATCGAGGTCTCCCGCGCTTTGGACTACGAGTGGGTGAGCGTAGACGAACTGCTGGCCGAGGCAGAGGATCAGCCTACATTGCCATCCACGGTCGCTGGCGCGGCGGGAAGCATCAATCAAGATCAAACTTGGAAGGAGAGCATGCCGTGAATGATGTCATTGTGGTCGGGGCGGGCCCAGCCGGGAGTACCGCCGCCCGAATATTAGCCCAATCCGGATTCGAGGTGACGGTGTTTGATCGGGAGTTCTTTCCCCGGGTCAAGCCTTGTGGAGGCGGTCTTACCAGCCGCGCCTTAAGTCTCTTGCCGCCCGGCTACTCAGACTACATCCACGCCCAGCCCACAGAGTGGATCTTCGAAGGCCGAGGCACCGAATCTTCGCGCTCCGTTCATACCGAGAGGCCATACAGCCATATTGTTCACCGGGCGTCGTTCGACCAATGGCTGGCCAGTCAAGCCGAGCGGGCGGGAGCCCACATCCATACCGGCGAAGCGGTCGTCGCTATCCAAGAGCACACCGACGCTTCCGGGTATCAGGTCCGCACCAGTCACGGCACCTACCAGGCCCGATATCTCATCGGTGCCGACGGTGGACGAGGTATCAGTGCACGGTTGTTGGGTCTGAGTCGGCCTAAAAACGGGGCGGCACTAGAGGCAGAAATCGCGGTTGCGCCTGAGATTTATGAACAATGGAAGAACTCGGTGACGATTAGCATCGCCCACTATCCCTGGGGATACGCGTGGGTCATCCCCCGTCGTCCGGTCTTAAATGTTGGCGTCGGCTCGTTCCGCGCCGCTCGTCTGCCCTTGCGCGCTTTACTCCAAGAGTGGATCCGTCAAAAATTGGGTGCTCAAGCGACGCCGATTGAGATTCTCGCGCACCCTCTGCCCTATCGACACCATTTCGCCACTCTAACCAAGCCAAGGGCTCTGTTAGTCGGCGACGCCGCTGGGCTGATGGATACGCTGTCCGCCGAAGGCATCTATTCCGCCTTGCTCAGCGCGACACTCTCAGCCGAAGCAATCCGAGACGCGGCCGAAAATGACAGTCCACTCCATTTATATGATCAAAAGTTAAAGCAAACGCTGTGGCCTGAGCTAAGCTCCGCCGCCAAGATCGGTTGGCTATTTTACCCATTTCCAGGATTTTGGAGTAAGCTGTTTTTAGAGAATCCTTCCATTATCGAACAGTACCTCAAAGTTGCCCAAGGCACCGCTCCTTACTCCGCGCTGTTGCAATCCGGCCGCAATGTTTTTCTTCGCCACGCCCACCTTCGCTCTCGGATTGACAGGGCGGATCTGTCGGATTAAGCCATGCGAATGGCGGTACCCTGAAACATCGCGATCATGTCATCGTGTTGGTTAAACACTTTTACCGTATACACTGCGGTTCTTCGCCGAAGAACCGCTTCGTAGGCGGTTGCCGTCAACCTATCCCCCACTTTCGCGGAAGCGACAAAGGACGCACTCACATCGAGCGTGCTGGCGGCCACCCCATGGCTGTTGCTGGCTCGATCGAGTACCGCCTCCGCCATCGTAAACAATACGCCGGGATGCACGCTACCTTGGTAGTTCAGATGACGCGTCGCTACCACTAATTCAGCCGACACCGCTTCTTCCGAAATAACAGTAAAGCGAATGCCCAGATGCTCGGCATACGGATCTTTCGGTCCCAAGTCTGACAGGCCGGAGGCCTCAACTGGTGCTTCACGAACCATCTTAGCCCAGGCAGGACGGAGCCGCGCATCGAGAGTCTTCAACCATTTACCTGACCGATGTTCCTCATCCAACCGCTGCATAGTGGCCCACCCCCTTTGTCTCTTATCTTATTTTAACAGCTAAACGCGCAAATCGGTCATCCAAACCTGACGACAACAATCTGGAAACTCCGTCAAAACTCGCCTCCCTCACCTATTCGAAGCCACCGGCGCGATTATGGGGGGACGAGTGCGATCATCTTTTGTCGAATGACTACGGGAAATTTATTGGCATTTTAGAGGACGAGGCCCGCGTCACAGGCTCGTTCCTCTCACCCTTGACCGGCCTGCCCTTAGCATCATGCTCACGAAAACGGCCCTCAACAATATCCCGGGGTGCAGCGGGTGGGGGCTGATCCAGCCAGCCCGAATCAAGCCAAGGCCGCCCCTATCAAATCGTTGGGGAGGCCTTGGCCCCTTTCTATTCCGAGCGATTGCCCCAGCGGTTCGTTCTTAACCCATCCCCCGTCTTCGCCTCCCAGCCCGAAGCACCGACGCCGGTGTTCAAGGTCAACAAATCGCTAAAGGACGTGCTGCGAAATCTCTCAGTCACCGCCATCGGGGGGCAGCACGCTCTGAGCGATATCGCGATCCAGTGCCTCATAGTGCTCATAGCCCAAGAGGTCATACAACTGGCGCCGGGTCTGCATCCGGTCAATCCAATCCTTTTGGCTGCCCGCTTGCTTTAGCGTCTGGTACAGCTCCCCCATGGCCAACGCAGCCACCCTGAGGGCAGTTACGGGGAAAATGACCAGCCGATATCCCAGGTCAGTAAACTGGTCGACACTAAGATATGGAGTGCGACCAAACTCGGTCATATTGGCCAATAAAGGTGCCGAGATTTTCTCGGCAGCTAACGCAAACTCTTCTCGGCTTTCGAGCGCTTCCACGAAAATAGCCTCTGCTCCCGCGGACTGATACTGTCGCGCGCGCTCTATGGCGGCGTCCATTCCCTCCACGCTGCGCGCATCGGTGCGGGCTACCACCACCAAGTCTGGCGCAATTCGGCGAATCATTTCTATCTTTTGACACATTTCCGCTGCCGACACCAAGCGTTTGCCACTTAAATGCCCACACTTTTTAGGCATTTCTTGGTCTTCGAGTTGGACCGCGGCCACGCCCGCTTCCACCATTTCAGACACGGCGCGGGCGACGTTTAGCACACCCCCATAGCCGGTATCAATGTCCACCAGCAGCGGCACCTGACTGGCTCGAATCACTTCCCGGGCTCGGCGGCTGACTTCTTCGGACTCGATAATCCCTAAATCGGGCAAACCTTGGCTGGCGCTCAATGCCGCTCCCGATAGATAGAGCCCCTGAATAAAGCCCGCTTGACGGGCCAGCAATGCGCTAAGCCCGTCATAGACTCCGGGCAACACCAGAATCGGACCGGCCGTCATCCGTTCGCGAAATGCACTGGCAAGCTCCGTTTGCGTTTTGGCCTTCTCGATGAACCAGGACATCGCGTCCCTCCTCACTCTCCTAAGTGCTTTGGCCCCATACCGTGTTCGCAGGAATCCAAGTATCGACGAACGCCTCGACGCTCATCTCAGCCAGGCGTTTCGGATCTTCAGCCAAGGCCAAGATTTTTTGCTGCTGATCGGTTGGCAAGTGGCCCACGCTCTTCCCCAATTTCTCGAAAAGACGCGGCCAAGCTTCCTGCCGACGCTGACGATGGCCTAAAGGATATCGAATTTCTATGCGATCACTCGAAGTACCATCAGAAAAATGAACCTGGACCGCGTTCGCGATGGAACGGTGCTGAGGCTCCAAATATTCTCGGGAATACTCTGGCCGCTCCACCACCACCATCTTCGCCCGGAGCCTGTCAAGGCGAGGATCCGCCGCCACCTCTTGGCCGTAGGAGCGATCGGTCACTTCGCCGTACACGAGTCCTACCGCCACCATGTATTGCAACGAATGATCGCGGTCGGCGGGGTTTTTGAGCACCCCAGTCTTATTAATAATCCGCATCGCTGACTCTTGGGTTTCAATGTCGATTCGCTCTACCTGATCGAGGCGCGGGGCCACCTCGGGATACAAAGCGATAGCACATTCAACGGCCGTCTGACCATGAAACTCGGCGGGATAGGCGACCTTGAAGAGGACATTTTCCATCACGTAATCTGAAAGCGGCCGATCCAGACGGAGAGTCTCCCCGTGCAAAACCACGTCCTCGAACCCCCACGTCGGCGCGCTGAGCGCGGTGGGATAGCCCATCTCACCCCGCATGCTAATCAGTGCCAAACGCACTGCGCGAGCCACGGCATCCCCGGCAGCCCAAGATTTTCGGCTGCCGGTGTTGGGCGCATGGCGATAGGTGCGAAGACTGCCGCCATCGATGAATGCCTGCGATAACGCCTGCACTACCTGGGTCCGATCGGCGCCCAAGATCATCGCAACCACCGCGGTCGAAGCAACCTTAGTCCACCACACATGGTCAAATCCAACCCGGTTCAGGCCGACTGAAAGCGACAACACGCCTTGAATTTCATGGGCCTTCACCATCGCCCGAAGGACCTCTTCAATCCGCACTGGAGCCTCTCTTTGGGTGCGGCTCACCCAGTCAGCCACCGTCAAAATAGCCCCGATATTGTCACTCGGATGCCCCCACTCCAACGCCAGCCAGGTGTCATTATAATCTAGCCATCGAATCATCGTGCCTAGATTGAACGCCGCTTCGACCGGATCGAGCACGAAGCGCGTTCCAGGCACTCGGGCTCCGTTCACCACCTCGACTCCTGGCGCCAAGCCTCCCAGCAGGTTGACGCACTGAGGATGGTTTAAAGCCAGCACCGCGCAACCTAAGGCATCCATCAAGACCCAGCCAGCCGTCTGCATGGCCAACTCGCTGAAGGTCCCTTCAGACAAGGTATAGTCGGCAATGTCTTGAATGACTTGGTCGTACTCCAGATCCATCCCCTCACCTCTTCTATTCAAATTGAACCGGATCCTGATTCCATTCTGAGTCCTCGTGGTCCCAGATAGCGAACCCGTGGCCGATAGAGTCTGTTATTGGCATACTGTTCGCGAATATGCGCGCAAAGCCCGGCTGTTCTGGCGGCAAAAAAGATGGGAGTAAACAACTCCGTGGGAATTCCCAACAAATGATAAACCGGGGCCGCATAATAGTCGAGGTTGGCAAAGAGCCCCTTTTCCTGACGCATCACGTCCTCCCCAATCTGGCACATCGCGAGCAGGTCGCTGCCGCCTTTTTCTTCCACTAACCGCGCCAACAAAGTCTTCATCATCACTGCCCGTGGATCCGGGCGATGCATATAAACCCGGTGCCCGAATCCCATAATCCGATCTTTAGCCTGAAGACGCGCCTTTAGATAGGCTGCCATGGCTTCAGGGCGGCCCACCTTTTCCAGCATGTGCATCACTTCTTCGTTAGCACCCCCATGCAGCGGCCCCTTGAGAGAGGCTACAGCGCCAGTCATGGCGGCATACGGATCGGCTAACGTCGAAGCAATAACCCGGGCACAAAATGTAGAATTTGGCATTTCGTGTTCGCTATAGAGGGTTAATAGCTTGTCAAATATCTCGCTGGCTAAGGCTGTCGGTTCCCTGCCGGTGATCTGCCACAGAAAATTCGCCGCATAATCGAGGTCAACACGCTCTGCGAGCAACGGCAAGTTCGCTTTGATGCGGTAGCTTTGGGCCACTAGCGTCGGCATTTTTGCCCAGAGACTCAGCAATTGTCGATCGCGATCGACGTTCTCGGCCCTGGCCACATCGGGATCTGAGGCCGCCAGGGCCGAAATCCCCGTGCGCAGCGCGTCCATCAAGTGGACCGCGGGTCCCAAGTGCCGGAAGATCTGAACTATCGCCTCGGGCACGGACTGGGCCTCAATCAACTCAGTGGCTAACTGTCGGTGTTGTTGCGGCGTCGGCAGTTCTCGGTGCCAGAGCAGATAGCCTACGTCGAGATACGACACTCGCTCGGCTAATTCGATCAGGTCATATCCCCGAATCACAATGCTTTCTGCCTCGAGGTCTAAGTACGAGACCTCGGTTTCGGTAGCGATTACCCCATCCAAGCCTGGGTGGTACTCCTCCATGGGCGTTCCCTCCATCTCTATTTGATCCGTCTCCTCTTTTCATCGATCAGTCTTTCTTGTAATCGATCAGTCTTTCTTGTAATCGATCGGCCTTTCTTGGTCGAATCAGGGTCTGGATCTTGGATCTCGACCGATTCGCCGCGGCCGCATCCGTCTTCGCATGCGGATCAAACTCAGACTGGCTTTAAGCCAAAACACGGCCGCAACGATGCTCGCCGCCAACAACCAAGGAGTGATGGCCGCATGCGAGCGCGACCAAAATAGCCATCCCGAGAAAGCTACCCCCAAAAATACGGTGTCAATCAATAGCCGCATTTCTTGACTCAGCAGGTCTACCCGTCTTAACATCGGCGTCCACGCAGGTTCCGTTTTCACTCCACCAGCTTCAATCTGATTTAACACCCGTTCCAAGCTGGCGGGAAGCCGTCCCAGCCTTCCCATTTCTTCGCCGACTCGACCCAAAACCACCCGCGTGGCGGTCTCGGCCTCCGCCCCCAACAGCGCACCGACCCACTCGCCGATCCGCGCCTGCCAACCCGACTCCGCAAAACTCTTGGCGTTAATCATCGGCAAGGCTTCTTTTTTGATCAGGTCCAGCCAATCCACGCTATCGTCCAACTGGCTGACCAGACTAAACAGCATGCCAATGGCCCGGCCCAAAAACATGTACTCGGCGGGGAACTCAAGAGGTTCTTGATATAAAAAGTCTTGGAAATCGGCCACCGCCTGATTCAACACCGGCCCCGGTTCCAATTGGACGCCGCCCACTTGCTGCAGTAAGACATTCATCGAACGGACGAGCAAACGGGCATCTGCCTCGGGCCGAATAAAGCCGAGTCCTGCGATGGCCTGAACCACCTGCTGCGCGTCTTTAGCCAAGATCCCTTGAATTAATTTAGCCGCATAGGGCATCTGTGTCGCCGGAATTTCTCCGCACATGCCAAAATCCAAAAGCACCAGTTGACCCTGTGCATCCGCCAAAAAGTTTCCAGGATGGGGATCAATTTGCACCAAGCCGTCGACAATGATCTGTTTAAAATATGTAGTCACCAAGGTTCGCGCCAAACGCTTGGGATCTAATCCATACGCCCTTAGGCCTTCGGCGTCGGTGAGCTTCACGCCCTCGACCAACTCCATCACCAGCACCTTGGGTCGGGTGTAATCCGGATAGGCTCTCGGTACCCGGACCTCGTCAATCGCAGCAAAATGCTGACTGAAGGCTTCTAGATTTTTCTGCTCATGCAGATAGTCTAGTTCTTGGCCCACCAGGCTTCGAAACTCTTCAAACAAGCGTTCGGCATTAATCCGTCGACCGACTTTGGTCCACCGCGAGATCGCCCGCATGATGTACCCCAACGCGCTCAGATCTGTCGCAGCTAGATCCAAAATGCCTGGGCGTTGCACTTTCACCGCCACCCATTGTCCAGATTCCGCCAGGCGGGCCCGGTGCACTTGACCCAAAGAGGCGGCAGCCAAGGGGTCCGCATCGAACTCGGAAAACACCACCCTCCAACCGCCGCCATAGGCCGCATCCAGCAACGCTTCCACCTGAGGCCAAGGCGCGGCCGGGACTTGATCCTGCAGTACAGCCAACTCGCGGGTAAAGTCCAACGGCAATACGTCGGTCCTGGCACTCAAAAATTGACCCACTTTAATAATCAGACCGCCCAACCGAAATGCCTCGCGTCGAAATCTTTCACCGCCAGCGCGGTAAATGTCTCGCTCAGAGCGAGCCGCTTGCTCTGGATGCTGACGCCGTTTAGCGCGAGCGATCTTTCGAGAATCCTGGAAAAAGGACCAAGCCAAGGCAAAAACGGCCCAAGTCCTCACGACGCGAGCCCACCGCCCCGAGCGATTGCCAGATTCGCCTAGGATTCTTCATCCGGCGCCGGATTCTCTGCCGGCTCCTTCCAGACCATGAACGCTTCCCGAATCTTTTCCCGAAACCTTGCATTCTTCTCGGCCCACTCACCGGAAGCACCACTGTCCGCGGTCGTCCAACCGCGGACTACCTGGCGCAGCCCTAACAGCGCCAGCAACCACACCCACATCGGGGTCCTCGCTCGTCTTCGAAACAACATAATCCATCCCTCCTTGATTTCATTATAATCCTTCTCAGCGGGCATCAAGGCTGGATGTCCCATCCTCATCGCCGGTTCTTACTACTCTATCCAAATCCTCGCTCAATTTTTGCGCATTTGAACCCAATGGGGGTCGTCGACCGGAAAACCCGTGCGGACGCAGCCGCGTTTTTTCCTGCCATCGGTTATAATGGCCGTAGCAACACAGTTCCTGCGTTTCTTAACGCAAAAGGCGGCGGCTTTCATGGTGATTATTGCCATTGGACTCATTTTACTTATCGGGGCCGGCGTGTGGCGATCTGGACCCAGTGGTCCTCGACTACTCATTGCCTTTGTCGGCGGATCCGTCGTCATCACCGGAATCATTACCGCCCTTTCGCTGCCGGAATTGGCTGGGGGTCCTCAACTAGCTGCGGACGCGCCCACGCTTCGCATTCGCATCAGCGGCACTCCCGGCCTCCATTACCAGGGGGCGTGGGCAGTCACCACGTTAGGCGGGTCGGCGGCCAGCGCAAATATCCGTGGCACCACGCCGCATCTTTACACCATGTCGCAGCAAGGCGATCTGGACGTGCGCATCCATCGCTTATCCCCGTCGGGCCATCTGATTCTCGAAATCTTAGTCAATGGCCAGGTCGTGGCCAAGCGCGAATCGAGCGGCCATTCCACCACCGTGTTTGCTTCCTATGAAACGAACGGGGTCAGCGGTTAAAGCTGATTGAACCATGTCTTTAAGTGACTTAGCGCCTGGCCCTGACTGGGAACGGTCAGATAAGTAGGCTCGGCAGACACCAAGAGGGTTTTAGCCGACTCCACATCATCCATCCAGTTGACTTGCTGCAAGCCGGCAATCGTCGGAGACGAGACCGTTACCCGGCCTGTCTTATCATTCCACACCATCAGTCGGAGATCCTTGCCATTGGTCCAGACTTCGCCACTGTAGTTGCCATGACTCCAAATCAGGTCAGGATGGTAGCCGCGAATCATGCGGATGGCAGTCAACACCGCGGAAAATGCAGGTTTTGGCGTGAAGTTCAAGTGTTGGTCACCCATCCCGCTATTAAGAAAATTTTGGATGAACAAGTAGACTGGTCCGCTTCCCGCACTGAGACTCTCGAAACTGGCGCGAACCAGATATTCCGCTTGCTGGATCGGACTGACCAATTGCGTATTCCAACCGACTTCGGTCATCCACAAAATGGGCGGCAAACCTGCTTGATGGAGAAACGACAAATTGTGAAACACCGCATTGGTAATCGGGAAGGTGGTGTTTTCTGGTGCCGCTTTGCCAGGATAATAATGGATCGCCAAGCCGTTGAAAACATCTCCCGAGGCCTGGTAGACGGTCTTGTCATCATGGGCGTATTCCAACAAAAAGGCCTTGGGTTCAATGGCTCTTACCGTAGCCGCCGTGGCCTTGACCAACTCGCCATACTGGGTCATACTGCCGCCCCAGCGCGAGGGAATCGACGGCTCGTTCCAGATTTCCCAGTCGGTGATGCCATAGGCGCCCCATCCGTGTGCTTGGGCCAGCAACCCTCCCGGCCGATAGCGCTCGACAATTTGCCGCACTCCTGCTTCATAGGCCTTGACGGCGGCGGCAAAGGTAATGTGATCGGCAGGATCAAAGGGATTTTTCCCTGTTGGCCACGAATCTAAGATGCCGAGCACTTGCATGCCATGATGATGCGCAGCGGTCATCATGGGATCGTAAATCGACCAATCGGGCAATAAATTGGTATTAAACTCCAGCCTCACGGAGCGCACCCCTTGGTCGGCCAAGGTCGAAAACTCCAGTGCAATGTCTTGTTGCCGAACCTTGGGGTTCAAATACCAGGAGACCACACTAATATTCATTCCGAGGCGAGTACTTCCCGGATTGAGCGCAGGGGGAATCAGAGCCAAGCCCATTTGCGGTAGAGATTCCAGCACCTGTCCGGTGTCCTGATTGATTAAATTGTACTGAACCCCATACCATCCCAAAAGGCTCACCGGCAACCGAACATTAAACGATTGACTGTGTCCGCGAGCGATATGAATGGCACGACGCACGGTCCAATGCTGTCCGTCCGCGTCGACTACCTGGCCGACCACAATGAAGTTTAAGGGCCGGTTTTCTCCATTTTCGACATGAATTTGATATGAAGGCGGATCGCTCGCCGCATACATGCCGGCCGCCGCGGTCGGGTCGGCGGTGACGACGGTTTGAAGCGGGTGAATCTGAAATTGGCGGAACTGAACATCGGCATGAGCCGCATATAGTCCCGCATCCGGCTGGGTTCGAGCTAAACCACGAAAAAACCGTCCGGTAATCTGCCACCCGGCAGGTGGTTTTGACCCTGTCCACACTCGTCCATCAAGTACATTGTCCGAAACCAACAGTTCCATTGACACCCAGCGATGCAATGGTACTTTATAAGGTATGCGGCTCACCACCTGAAAGCCGTCATTGATCAGTTCCAGTCCCTGGTTGGTCACATCCAAGGACCATTTGTATTGCCCGTTGCCATTGGCCGCTGAGTGATCGACCAGACCCACCGTGTATTTCCCTGAATGCGGCAGCGCGCCGATATTAAACTCCACCGACAACAGGGTCGGATTAGGATAATGATTCACTTGATAAGCATATTGATTCACCAAATTGGTGGTTTGATTGAGGTCGGTGGCGTCTATGATGCCATCCGAAGCGGTCCATTGGCCCGCGCTGGGAATCAACCCATCCACCGACCCCGGGGTGGCTTCGACGAAACTCCCGACACCTAGACTGGCCACCACAAGTAATCCTGCCGTCAACCATCGCGAAATCAACCGCATGCTGGCAACACTCCATCGAATTGGCAGACCTTGCCGTTTTCGCTAGTGTATCATGACTACCGTCTACGTGCCGCACCTTCCTCCACTCCGATTGTCCCTGTCGGATGAATCGGCTAGTCGGCGGGGGTAATCGAAATCTGCACGATTCCATTGGTAGCAGGGATGGTTAGCCTCGTCGCCGGCAAGTTCAATTCGGAGTTCTTAAATGTTTGGACGCTCTGGGTCACGTGGAGATTGGCAGGGCTCACCGTCAGATGAAATCCATTGGGATAAGTCAGGCCGCAAAGATACACCGCCGTCGCTCCCTGGCTTTTTAGCGCTCGATATTGGAAGGTGTAGACCCGGTTGCTAAACTGAAATCGGCTTTTCATCGCCGTCCCGCCCACCGTCAAAGGATGTGGCGAGGCTATGATTTGCGCTCGTTCCGGGTCCGCTCCGAAGGTGCCGTCCGCCTCAACCAATCCCCAGGGATAACTGCCGCTACGGATTTGCCAAAGCCACAACAAGCCACCGACGGCATAGCGGTTTTGCAGGCGGATCTCGTCTTTTAGCCACGCGTTGCCGCCGGCGGTGGGACTGTCTCCAAACTCGCCGACCAGCCACGGCACATCCTCCCTCGATGCCAGACCCTGCGCCTTTCGATACGCGATGGTCAGCGAAGCCAGGGTGCCATTCCACGGCGTCAAGTTCGCCCGAACCATGGGCGTGGCCAGATGCGCTCCCAGCGTGCTTAGAAAATGTGAGAGATTCAGTCCGCGATAGGTTCCGGTATACATATGAGGCTCGAATACGATGCCTTGGCGAAGCCATCTCCGCTGAGGCCACGATTGGTAGCCCACCATCATCGAGACCACGTCCGGCTCCAAAAAAATCGGTTGCGAAGACGACACGGACCGGATCGCAGCCACGGCCCGGTGGTAAAACGGAAAAAGGACCGTGCCGGCAAATGATAGCGGAGGGAAAAATCCTGGATTGGGCTCGTTCATCACATCATACCCGGCAACTGCTGGATTCTGGGCAAATTTCGAGGCCAATTGCTTGAGTGCCAAGTCATAGTAATATTGCAAGCCATGGCCGTCGACGGGGCGATCCAGCCAGAAACTGGTAAAGGCCCCTTGCACCGCTGGATCGGTGATATTGCCAAGTATCGGTGTGGTTTTGAGCCCGAACGTTTTCACCATCCACGAGGGGAAGCCATCGG
Source organism: Bacillota bacterium (assembly GCA_023475835.1). Taxonomy (GTDB): domain Bacteria; phylum Bacillota; class Sulfobacillia; order Sulfobacillales; family Sulfobacillaceae; genus JAMCVM01. The sequence goes on from JAMCVM010000009.1 coordinate 41,008, forward strand.
ATTCGCCGGGATATAAGCTAGCTGCATACCGATCTTGGTGCAAATCTAAAATCACCCAAATTCCATTAGCACTCGCCCAACCGACAACCTGACTAATGGCGGTCAGATAGGCTTGGCTAAATTGGCCAGGGCGAGGTTCCAGCCGACTCAACGACAACGGCAGGCGCACCAAGTTGAAGCCTAACGCATGCATCTCAACGAAGTCTCGGGCATGGATGCCTACAGCCTCCGGGAAATGCGGGTTGTACGCGACTAGAGCGTTGACATTGACTCCCCGAAACCAGGGCACTTGGCCTTCGGGTCCTCTGAGACTTCGGCCGGCGACATGGAGCGGGAACACCGTGGATGTTGTCACCGCGGAGGTCAGGGTGCCGAGCCGAGGTCCCAAGAAGAGACACGACGTCACTACCCACGGTAATTTCGCTAACCAATGCATGATTCACATCCCTCCTCTACACCACTTCCCTCCCTTCCCCTCAATTCCCCGCCTTGCCAGGTTGGCAATGCTTGGCAGCGATGATTATCCTTGGCTGTTCTCGGCCAAAAAGCGCTGTCTCAAATGCGCTATGACTCCGTTGTAATAGTTGTTGCCGACCGATAAATACTCGATTTGATTCAGATAGTCCTCAATGGCCGACACGGCTCCGATTTCGGCTAATTCATCGAGCGTCCTTCCCCCTGCCCATCGATGATGGGTTTGCACAATGAGAGTAATCAGCCATTCTTCGTCGACCATCGCGGTTTCTTCAGGGCTCAGCCTTCGTCCCAGCTTGGGAGCCTGAACCAGATAGCCCCGGCACTCCGCGTGGGTTTGGTAGATGGGTAAGCGCTGGCCCAGCTCCTGAACCTCGGCCACGGCTTTGGGCAACACCTGGCCCTTGGGTGCCAATTTCCGCAACAGGGGTTCTAACGTTTTGAAGATTCGCGGAGAAAAAACGCGCACAGACATTTGCACCGTGTTTTCAAACCGAATATCGGCTAAAATCGGATGAGCCTCAGCCTCAACATTCAGGCGTTCGGAAAAAAATTCAATGCCGTCTCCTCCATACCACCAGCCGAAGGATTCGCCTGCGCGATACAGTTGAAATTCCGGACTTTCTGATAGGGCTTTGGCCCATGCCCCGGGATCGGTCAGAAAATACCGGTGGATGGTCTCTACCCCTGTGGCTGCACTTTTCACTCCGCCGAAGTGAACCCCAGGACTTGGCCATTTGAAATCGGCCGGCACTTTAAACGGCCGGTCAAACCGTTCTGCCATCCTCGGTCCCAAATCGGCTCGCCCCAACGCGGGAAGATAGGTCGAAGACACGCCCTCCGGTCTCAATCCATTCAGCACCCGAATCGCTCCGCGAATGGCCGGTTCGTACCATCGCAAAAACTCCTCTTGACTCGACACTAACCCTGCCGCTCGAGCCTGCAACTCACTGCGTGCAATGGCATCCAATAAAAATCCACGATCTCCGGGCTGGGCCAAATAGACCACGCCCACCGGCACCAGACCCTCATCCACGGCAACCAAGTCCCCAAACAACAACCCGTGCAGCCGTCTCAGACCTTGATCGGACGGGCCCACCAGCACCTGACCCTGACGCCCGTCCAAAAGATTGACGACACCAAGCCACGCCGAGGAAGATTCCACATCCGTCACTTGCCATAACGAAGGGAACGTCTGAAGGCGATTTCGAGCTAAGATCTGAGCCGACTCGGACAGATCGGCGCCCATTTCATCCAAATAGCGATCCTGAACGCTTCGACCCTCCTCATCGCGCAGCATGCGAAACAGGTAATCCGTCAGTTCATAGGTCTCATGCTGGTTTAACTGGACTGAACGCGCCGCCAGCTTGGAATCCGTCTCGGCGACCACCCTTTCCGAATCAAGCAAATAATGATGAACTAGCGTGTCCAAGGCCTTATGGCCGCGAAGATGGGACGCACAATAGACATTTTCCGTGGAGAAATATTCTTGCTTGGCTTGATGATACCTAGATTCGCCCAGGACTTGGTTGCTGTTATCAGACATAGATAGTCATCCTTCTTTACTCACTGTAATGGATTGCAGTCAATACAACCCTTAAATCTCCCCCGATGGTAGCGAAATCTCGACAAAAATGCCACCCACGTCTGGCAACTGACTGAGATGTTTCGGATCCGGTCGATGCCGGCTGGGCCCCAAGAGCCGCATATAACCGTCAACAGAGGACACTCTGATAGCCAAGGGAGGGAATCTCTGGTGGCCACTGGGAGAAGGCGGCGGCGTCATCATTGGGCAGAAACGTCCCTAGGCGGCAGACGCCTGTTCGCCATCATTGCGATGGCTATCAGCACACGTCTCAGCGACTGGCTCTTGGGCTACGTATGCTACCGACTCTTGCCCCACGCCTATCCGCGCATCCCTCGCGGCTTTCTTTCTGCCTCCTCCTGGATTCCCGGCCTTCGCCTATGGTCGAACTGGGACGGGCTTTGGTATTTATCCATCGCCCATTTGGGATATCATGGCCGCGTCGAGGCTACGGCCTTTTTCCCGCTCTATCCCCTCTTGGTCTCGGGATTGGGGGCCACCGTCTTGGCCGGCGTTATTGTGTCCTGGGCCGCATTTGGGGTGGGTCTGGTCTTCCTTTGGCAGATGACCTCGGACCGTGATGGGCCGCGCATTGCCTGGTACACCGTAATCGGTTGTATCACCTGGCCGACGGCGTTTTTCTACGGCGCGGTCTATACCGAGTCCCTCTTTTTTGCCTTGGCCACCGCCGCCCTTTATTGTGGGCAGCGCCGTGCATATGCGGCATCGGCGGTGCTTTCAGGCGTCGCCAGCGCCGTTTCTATCTACGGCATGCTGCTGGCCGTAGTCTTGGCCGGGACCATGATCCGCCATCGCCGAAAGGGCCTAACGCCTCCTCAACCCTGGTCCTATCTCTTGATGACCCCCTTGGGCTTATTCAGTTACATGGGGTTTTTGTGGCTTCGCTTTGGACACCCGCTGATGTTCGAACGGGTCCAATACCATTGGGGTCGACACCGCGGCTGGCCTTGGCTCACCCTGCTTCGAGGATTTCATTCGGCTTGGCGGGCACGAGCAGTCTTTGACACGGGCAACGTGTGGCTCCCCTTCACTCATGCGGCCAACAACAGTATCAACATCTGGAATTTTCTGTTTTATGCCACCGCGATTGGCTTGGTCCTATTCATCGGCTGGCGGCTGCCCGTGGAGTGGTTGGCTTACACCGGGCTGTCTCTGATGCTTCCCTTATTCGACCCAGCCCGGGCCGAGCCTTTGATGTCGTTTCCCCGGCTGTTTCTTTCCAGCGTCCCGCTCTTTCCCGCCCTGGGTATGATACTCGCCCGCTCCCGCTTGGCCCGGGGCCTCTACTTTCTCCTCGCCATTCCCTTAGGACTATGGATGCTCGCTCGCTTCGTCACTTTTCGCTGGGTCGGCTAAGGCGGGGCGGCACGCCTCTGCTTAGTTTACGATGGGTTACAATCATTGTAAGCTGGTTTGGGGGGCCGATAATGTCTCATAATTTATTTTGGCTGTATACCATCCGCGCTTTTCGTAGCTTCACCACAGCGTTTTTGACGGTGGCCTTTCCTCTTTATCTGGCCGTCGGCGGATACTCGGCCGCACGCATCGGCTGGACGCTCACCTTTTCGGGCGTGCTGACGGCAGGCTTGGTAGTTGCAGTGGGTTTCGGCGGTGACCTTTGGGGACGTCGCACTATTATTATCTTATTAGGCCTGTTATCCGTTGTCGGCGCCGGCCTTTTGTCGTGGACGGATGCTCTTTGGGTAGTCGTCCTCGCCAGTGGACTCGGGGGAGTGGGTCGTGGCGGCGGTGCGGGCAGTGGGGGCTCGTGGGGGCCGGTGTTTCCGGCCGAGCAACCGTTACTGGCCGCGTCGGTTACGGCCGAACGGCGCACGGAGGCGTTCGGACGCATTTCCTTCATTGGCGTGATGGCTGGGGCTTTGGGATCGTTGGTGGCCGGATTGCCGGCAGTGCTCCATCGGCACGGTTGGGCCTGGCTACCGTCATACCATGTGCTCTTCGCCCTGGCCGCGGTGATTTCGTTAATCATGGTGGTTGCCAGTTTTTCTCTGCGAGAGACTCCTCCTTCCAAGAAACCGGCTGAAGATACCGCCAATGCTCCGCCGATCTCGCCCTGGCAACTGATTCGGCGATTGTCTCTGACCAACGCGCTCAACGGCCTTGGCTTCGGATTTCTGGGTCCTTTGTTGACCTATTGGTTCTATCGCCGATACCACGTAGGCCCCGGCGAGCTTGCCATTTTGTATGCGCTCATCAATCTGGTCTCGGCCATTCCCTATCTCGGCGCGGCTAAGTTAAGCGCGCGCTTTGGTTCCGTCCGCACTGTGACTGTCACCCGTTCTCTTGGCCTGCTGATGCTCTTGGGCATGGTCTGGGCACCAACATTTGCCTGGGCGGGAGTCGCCTATGCGCTGCGCATGGCCTTCAATTCACTTGGTATGCCAGCCAGGCAATCTTTTACCATGGCCGTCTCCAATGACCGCTATCGCAGCCGCATCTCGGCTTTTAGCCAACTGCCCTCGCAGGTGACCTCCATGATCTCGCCCGCCATAGGCGGATCGTTGATGGACGCCTTTTTAAATGTGCCCATTTTCGGTGCCGTCGTATTTATGGGAGCCAATGTCGTGGCCTATTGGTTTGCGTTTAGAAATGTGACCCCGCCCGAGGAACAAAAACAGGTTCTGACGTCCTAGATACCAAAGGAGGATTGGGATGTATCGCCTCACCAGTTTCTGGCATGTAAGCTCCGTCCTGGCTCACAATCCGCTATCCGATCCCGCTCGCCGAAGGACTTGGGTGCTTACGCCGGACGATTATCCCGACGATGCTCCCTTGCCCAGCATTTGGATGCTCGCCAGTTTTATGAGCACCGGCTCGGCATTTCTATCGTTTCGGCCCTGGCAAGAGAATTTCATGGATCGGGTCTCCCGCCTCCGAAAGTCGGGCGCACTGCTACCGGTTCGCTTCGTATTACCCGACGTCTTTACCGCGGTCGGCGGCAGTCAATTCATCGATTCTCCGGCTATCGGCCGTTACCAGACGTATCTCTGGCACGAACTCCTGCCTGCCGTAGAGGCGCGCTATGCCACCGGTCGGCGGGGACTCGCCGGCACTTCGTCGGGAGGCTATGGGGCCATCATCACCGCCTTGCTCGGCCCGCCGCTGTTTAGCGGCGTTGCCGCTCACGCGGCCGATATGGGCTTTTCTTGGTGCTACCTCAGCGAATTTCCCAAACTACTGGACGTACTGCGCACGTGCGGCGGGCTGGAAATTTTTTGGCATCGGTTCCAAAACGCGGCTCAAAAACCGCCGTCTTGGCTCTCCGCTATCAATCTCATGGCGATGGCTATGGCCTACAGCCCCAATTTGAACGCACCCCCGCCCCACGCCGACTTGCCTCTCGATCCCTTCACCTTAGAAATCCGACCAAGGGTCTGGACGCGGTGGCTGGAATGGGATCCCATCTCCTTGATTGATCGTCCCGAAATCCAAGATCGGGCGCGCCAACTCCAATATTTCTACTTTGACGCAGGCCTCAGCGACCAGTATCACTTGCAATACGGTGCTGAACTATTTCACCGCAAACTCAGTAATTATGCGATCGAGCACGACTTCGCTCCCTTCGAAGGTGATCATTTTGGCACCCAATCGCGTTTTGATCTCAGTCTTCCGCGACTAGCCGAAGCCCTGAGTGTTTGACAACCGTCCCCAGTTCAGAGATGATATAGCAAACATGTGTTTTGAGGTGGGTTATGCGCGAGATATTAAAATGGCAAGCGCGGTCGCTGGTGAATCGGCAAAACCATTCACCCTATGGATTTGATGCGACCGTAAATCCTTATCGCGGCTGCGCCCACGCCTGCCACTATTGTTACGCCCGCGATACCCATTTGTTCCTTGACCTCAACATCGGCGAAGACTTTTCTCAAAAACTCTTTGTGAAGCAACGCTCGCCCGAACAAATTCGCCAAGAAGTAAACCGTCTGCCCTTGGATCGCGTGATTGCGCTGGGCACTGCCACTGACCCCTATCAGCCGCTGGAAGGACATCATCGGATCAGCCGGCGCCTCCTTGAAATCATCGCGGATAGCGGCCACGCAGTCACCATTACCACGAAATCCCCCTTGATTTTAAGAGACATAGACCTCCTCGAAAGGTTAGCCAACCATCATCAGCTCCGGGTGCATATCAGCCTCATCTCCCTCAACCGCGACCTTTTGCGCGTTCTCGAACCCGGGGCGCCTCCGCCCTTGGTGCGACTCCAAACCATCGCCGAGTTAACTCAGCATGCCATTCCAACTCTTTTGTTTGCCGCCCCCATCCTGCCCTATCTGACCGACCAGGAAGAGCAGTTGGCGCGATTGTTCAAGGGTGCCAGCGAGGCCTTGGTCGATGGCGTGATGGCCTCTCGCCTGCGCCTAAGCCCTACGATGAAATCTTATTTTTTTGACTGGCTCGTCACCCACTATCCTGACCTCTTGGAACCCTACCGCAGCCTTTATCCTGGATCCTCGCAATATCCACTGGCCAGTTACAGTCAGGCGCTTAGCCAACGAGTAGCCAAACTGCAGCAGCACTATGGCCTTTCCCAACCATATCCCACACCCAAAGCCTGGCGTCCCATCAGCCAACTTGAGTTCCATTTTTAAACCAATAAGGGTGTGGCTCTTCTGAAGGGAAGCAAAAAATCAATGCGTATCGGCTGAAAACCCGATGTCTCTTAGGAGAAAAATTCGGATTACAGGGAGAAGATTCGAGGGCGTGTTCGTAACCCGGTCGACTAGACAGAGCGATGGTCCCTGTGACGGAAAACCGTCAAGGTAGGGGAACTCCTGCCCTCGGATCCTTCACCGAGGAGATTCGATCCTGGCAACAGACGGCGCGGACTCTGGGAGACC
>JAMCVM010000201.1:0-7663 GCA_023475835.1 Bacillota bacterium
TTCGTCGGCGAATATCTCGTGGCAGGACTAACGGTCTCACACATCCGAACAGCAGGTGGAAAATGGGAATCAGAACCCAGGGTCGAATCAGACAAAACGCACGCTATTCCATACTCAACGGGTCATTTTCGGTCGTGGCCATGGGCACGGTCGGAACCTATCTCCCCGTCTACCTCATCGACGGCCTGCATGCCACCAACCAAGCGATCGCCTTGTCCAACGCCCTCCCCGCGCTGTTGGGTGCGGTCGCCATGGCTGTGGGGGCAGTGCTGTTGACCCGTCTTCAACGTTACAAGGAACTATCCGTGGCCGCGACCATCCTATCTCGATTAATGTATGCTTGCCTCAGCCTGGCACCGTCGTTCGGAGTCAACGGTGCTTGGGTCGCGATTTATGCGAACTCGGCTTCAAACTTTATGCAAGGCGTGGGCGGCCTCGCATGGCAAGCGTTGATTGACCGCCTGATCCCTTCCCGACTTAGGGCTAGTTACTTCAGTCAACGCAATCTGATTACCACCGTGGTTGCACTCGTCGCTACGCTCATCCTGGGCTTGGCGCTGTCACAATTTTCGACGCGTGCACTCGCTCCTTACCAAGCCATTTTCGTCTTAGCCGCCTTAGCCGGTTTAGGCGAGTCTTACTGGCTTTGGCGCCATCAGGAACCGATCACAAAAACCCCGTTTGTTCTTCCGCAAGATGTGGCCTGGAAATCCGTCCTGTCCGCGAAGCGATTTTTAGCCTTTATCGCCGCCTCCGCTTTCTTTAATCTGGGCTGGCAGATGGCCTGGCCGCTTTACTCCATCTACCAAATCCGATTAGCTCATGCCACCAGCCTGTGGGTCGGGTTGTTCACGATTGCCGGTCAACTCGGACAAATTATTGCCTTTCGTTGGTGGGGTCGAATCTCTATCCGCCGAGGCAACCTAATCCCCTTAGCCCTGGCGGGCATTGGTCTAGCCTCTTCACCGCTTTTGACCATTCTAAGCCGCGCCTTGCCTTGGCTGGTGTTCACCAATTTTGAAAGCGGAATCTTCGTAGCTGGCGCCAACCTGTTACTGTTCAACCAATTACTTCACGCCAGCCCCAAAGGCCATCGGGCGACCTATATTGCCGCCTACAATATCGTCTTGGGTGTCGTCGGATTTGCGGCCCCGGAACTCGGCATCTGGTTGCTGGCTTGGATTCACATGACCGCTACCATGTTGGTGGCGACGGCCTGGCGTTTAGTCGGAGGCTTGATTTTTTTGTGGGGCACCGGCATCCTTCCCTCCTCACCTTGGATCTCCAATCACTGGATCTATCGCGTCCGTCGCCATTGGTTCACCGGTCAACGCCACTAGACCCCGTCCCGCCGTTTATGGGGAAAATCGCCCGAGGGTGGCCAAAGATTCTGCCACCCGATGGCTTAACCATAACTGATCGAGGCTGATGGGCCACGACGACGTCCCCCGCCAGACTTGTTCGATAGTCTCGAGCATGCTCTGAAATCCTCGCCGCCAAGCAATGCTCTGCCAGGATCCGAAACTTTCCCGAGTGACCTTGGCACTTTCCAAGTGGCAATACTGCTCCAGGTCTTCGACTTCTATGCGCCCTGCACGACCGGCGATAATTAATCGCTCGCCATCGTAGCCGGTCCCTCGATGCATCACCGCTGTTTTCCCGACCCCGGCCTCGGCGATGATCAAGGCTTGGCCTTCCTCTACCACCATCTCTGCTCGCTCCACGGTTCCGACCAGCCCAATCAAGGTATCGAGCGGGTGAATAAAGTCATCGAACAGACTTTCCCGAGCATCTCCAAACCACTGTGCTTCGCGGTGTTTTTCCACCACAATATAGCCCGGATGGGCAATCTCGGCTTGAGCTTTGACGTAAAACGGCGCAAAGCGGCGATTAAAGCCCACGAAGAGGGGTACCCCCGTCCTCGCCGATACGTCAATCACTCGTTCGGCTTCGCCAAACGAATAGGCCAAAGGCTTGTCTACAAAAACTGGAATCCCGTGTTTCATGGCCTGGATCGCATAGTCGCTATGAGTCTCGGTACTGCTGTGGACGAACACCATATCTGGACCAAGTTTAAGCCCAGATTCGAAATCTGCCACCCCCGGGATGCGAAAGGTATTGGCCAATTCTTCATACGATTCGGCATGTTTTGAAGTGATAGCGATCACTTCGGCTTTGCTCCATCCTGATAGCCAGGGCAGGTACAGCTTACGAACAATTCCGCCTGCGCCGACCATAAAAATTCGCATGGCTGTCGACTCCTTCATCCAGTGGCGCGAGAAACCTCGGCCTGCCGCATTCTCGCCTCTCCTTTCGCCGATGCTATCTTTGTGAGCACATACCGGCGAGCGCATACCCCTAGCCATTCGCCCGTGGAATGCGGGCGCAGAGGCGGTGATGAATCCCTGGGATCAGCCCGGGTTCGGCTTGGATGTTGACTCTTCCACTGCCGCGAAGGACGACGCGCCCCCAATCCGTGCCCAGTTTCTCCCGGTTAGGAACCACGGCCTTCACGCAATCTCCAGTCTAGAATCCTAGCAAGGACTTCTGCCGCCTCAGACCCGTCCGAGGAAATCCATAGCGATTGAGAGGCGTCCGCCGGCAACTGCCACGGCCGGTCGCCTGGATGGAGAAGACGGGCCGTTGCCATGCGTCGAAAGCCTCAACCCGACCCAGGCAAGCTGGGTCCAAACAATGCGCCTTGGCAGTCGACAGCCGAGTACGATTTCACTGGGGCCGCCGCTGGTGCAGGTGCTCGGGTTGGCTGACTAGAAACGCTGCCATCCACGGTAAGCCTTTACTCTCATCGCCACGATGACAGGCCAGCCTAAGATTATCCCACGTTGATTCCCACTTTCTTTACTTTACCTGCAACGTCACCGCCCGAGCCGAAGGTTCCCCAACGCGTTTGACGGCTGTTCCCGTAGCGATAACCTCCATGATCTCTTCGGATCGATGAATGATTTCGATTTGCACATTAACCACTGCATCGGCCCCCAATTCATCGGCCTCGGCTTTCATCCGCTGCAAAGAAAGCTCACGCGCCGCATACATCAATTGTGTCAACTGCGTGAGCTCGCCCCGTTGCAGTCCCTTAAAGGCGGTTGCAATTCCGCCGGTGACTCCCATGCTCATTACAGAGTTGCCGAGCACGAAGCCCAGCGGTTGATACCCGGCATCGGTAATCAGCCAAAACTCCATGGCGCTCAAATTGCTGGTAGCGGCTTGACCCGCCTTTTTTTGTTGCAATTGGCGTTCAATTTCCTCCATACCTGTCACTTGCTGATTGTTGCCAAACATCGATGATCGCCTCCCCTGTCTTAGTCTTCCAATTTTACCATGCTCGGGGCCACTCTAAACTAAAAATGGTGGGCATTTGACTCTCGTGGTTTTACCCTCGATATGCGATGATAGCCAACGGGGAGGCAGAAGACGTGCGTCGATTTGCTTGGGCCGCTTATGGCATGTATGGATTGGGCGGAGCCACCGCAGTGATTTTGGGAGCCATCATGCCGGAATTCCTGCACTTTTATCACGCCTCCTACGCGCTGGGGGGCCGGATCGTCTTTACCCAAGCCATGGGCTTTCTAATCGGAGTGCCTCTGGCTGCGCGCGCCATGACCCGCTATCCAGCGCGCCTGGTCCTCTCGGTGGCGGCCCTGTCCGTCACTGTCGCGCAACTGGTATGGTTCTTTCTCCCGCCCTTAGCCGTGATCTATCCGATGGCGGTGTGCAATGGCATTGGCGCCTCTGCCCTGGAGACCGTCGTCGCCTTCGTGGTCTTAGAGCTCTTAGTCGGCCAGCGCGCCATTTTTATGAGTCGGCTCGAAGTCTCGTTTGGCTCCGGGGCCTTGATCCTTCCCGCCGTGACTGGGGGCCTGATTGCGCTTGGCCACTGGCGCTTCGCATTTTTGGTGGTCGCCGCGCTCGGCCTCTTCCTGGCTCTGTTCTGGCAAACGGTCGAGATCCCGAGCCAGCCAGTGAGCGAAGGTCGTCATCACGACGCCGCCATGATTCCACCGCCCCAATTTCCCGGACGTCGGGCCAAGCACTCCGTCTTAGTCATTTTTTTGTTCATGACCTTTGTCTATGTGGGCCTCGAAGGCAGCGTCAACAGCTTTATGCCTGCGATCTTTGCCCACGGTCTCAATACCCCACCAGATCTAGCCGTATTTAGTGCCAGCACTTTTTGGGCAGCCATGGTCCTCGGACGGCTTGGTATCAGTTGGGCCGCCCGTCATCTCCGCTACGACCACTATCTTTGGATCAGCGTCTCATTGACGGCCGCCCTCTTGCTCCTATTTCCCCATGTCAGCCAGCCTGAAGAGGGGTTTTTCTTAATCTTCGGCTTAGGCATCGGCATGTCTGCGATCTATTCGGTGGTGATGGTTTACGCTAATCACACCTTCCCCGGGATGACGCGAATCATCACAAGTTTGGTCACCGCCTTTGCCGGGGCCGGGGGCGCCGTCTTCCCCGCCATCGTCGGCTACGCCATGGACCGCCTGCCTACCGCCGGGGTGCTATGGGTGTTCTTTGCGCTGGGGGCCTCATTATGGCTCGCCCTGCTGAGCATCAGCCTAAGCTTCCGTTATTTTCAGGCCCGGGTTAGGACACCTTCCTAGCGGTTGTGACCGTATCCGGTCACAACCGCTGATAAGACTAACCCATGCAGTCGATCCACTTCCCGGAGGAGGTTAACTACCTTGTTGTGAAATTTGCGCCATAATAGATTGAAACTCTAGCCAGTGATTAGCCAAACGCAGCAGGAATCCATAGAAAGTCGGTGAACTAATGATGTATGAGGTTTATGTTGGCGGCTATCAGTCTCCTGACCAAGCCGGAATTCACCATCTCCACTTCGATTCAACCACCGGTAGCCTATCGTATCGGGATGGCGTCTTAGGCATCGAAAATCCATCCTATCTTTACTGGGATCGAGCGCGATCCCATCTCTACGCCGTCAGTGAATCGTCCCAAGGCCCGAAAGTCTTTAGTTATCGGGTGCAATCGGATGGAAGCTTAGTTTTTGAAAATTCCGAATCGAGTTCAGGAGGATCGCCGTGCCACTTGATGGAGACGCCCGATGGCCGAGCGCTGTTAACCACTAACTACATGGGCGGCAGCGTCGACTGGTTCCACCTGGATGAAACCGGTCGCCTCTTCCCTCGCTCGAGCCACGTCACCCACGTAGGCCGGGGCCTTCGCGATGACCGCCAGAGCGAACCCCACCCTCATTCCTCTTGGGTGGATCCTTCAGGCAGTTATATTTTGGTCCCGGATTTGGGTCTGGATAGACTCGTCGTCTATCAAATCGATCCCGAAGGCCAAACGCTTCGACCGTTCGCCCAAGTGAAGAGCCCTGCCGGTAGTGGACCGCGTCATCTGGTGTTTCATCCTCAAGGCGGATTTGCCTACGTCATCAACGAACTGAATTCCACGGTGAGCGTCTACCGCTACTCGGCCGATGCCTTTGCCATGGAGTTGCTGCAAACCGTCCCGGCACTGCCCGAGGGATTCGACGGGGAGAGTGGTGCGGCCCATATCGCCATCTCCGCGGATGGAACCAAACTTTATGCGTCAAATCGCGGCCACGACTCGGTGGCGGTGTTTGAGGTGGATCCAGGAGACGGAACAATCCATGCGTTGACCCACATTCCGACGCTGGCCAAATTCCCTCGCCATTTCGCTTTGACCCCCGATCAACGCTGGTTGTTAGTGGCGGGGCAAAAAGCGGACCTCATCGAAGTGCTGCCGCTGGCAGACGGCATTCCGGTTTCGCCGGGAGCCACGTTCGCGCTGCCTCGACCGACCGCGATTGTGATCGGCTGAGCGCATACAACTGAAGGGTCCGTTGGCCGCTTTTCGACTACCGGGCCCTCTTGTGTCGGACCATTCTTACTCCACTGGCTGCTTCCCGCATACCCTCCGGATAAGGACGGATTTTATCCTCCAGCCAGGCCGGCAGATGCATCACTTGGTATTTCTGAATCCATCCCCAGTCTTCATGCCAGGTGCGAAAGGCCGTCCAAAATGATTCCCCATTCTATCATCTCAATGTCTGCCTATGACAAGACTTCAGTGCTTCGGACCGAGCTTCTCCCCGCATGCTTTTTACCGCCTAAAGGGCCCAGACTGAGCGTGCAGGCATATCGATCCCTAACCCGGATTCGCAGTCCTAAAGCCTGTGGCAGTCCGATCCCCAAAAGCTCATTTAATCTTTAGTGGCACCGAGATTCTCAGCGTATTTCTTTCCCGGACAACGGACCACTGGCTCAGTGACTGCGGCGCCATTGGCCTTCTACGCTGTCAGTCGCCACGCGATGCAAGACCTCGATGGCTTCAGAAAGACTGGATGCATCTTGCCCCAGAATTTGTTGACAAATTATCATTTGATAGAGAACCGTGGCCTTCTTCGAAGTTCTTTCCACTAGGTTCGGCAACTATCGTCACCTCCATGGATATTTGTCATCATCTTGGATCCGAAATATTTCCGGTTGATGACCGTCTATTAAGCGTTAGCTAAGAAAATCCTTCGGTCTCTTCATAGTCTGCCCCGTTCGAGGGAGAAGATTCTTCAAAAGGCGATGCCACGATGGAATTTTTAGCTTATGATGGACCGAGAGTCTTTTGGGCTCGGCGAGCGAGTCCAACGCCACCCGTGTGACAGCCGAGGCTCCGAACGATACATCCGGGTACAAAAAAGGGGAGTACGATGGCACTCATTCAATGTCATTTCTTTTCCGAAGTGTTGCAACTCAGCACCTCCATGACCGTCATTTTGCCCCAAGCCACTTCGGGCCAAGTTGGCCTGACCGGAGCGGCTGGGCCAGGTCTTCATCCGACGCTCTATTTGCTCCATGGCATGTCCGACGATGACAGCATTTGGCTCCGTCGAACTTCGATCGAGCGCTATGTGGCTCCTCTGGGTCTGGCGGTGGTAATGCCCCAGGTCCACCGCAGCTTTTACACCGATATGGCCGAAGGAGGCCAATACTGGACCTTCATTAGCCAAGAATTGCCCCATTTGGCACGATCATTTTTCCCGCTTTCAGCCGAACGCAAAGACAACTTTGTGGCTGGTTTGTCGATGGGCGGATACGGCGCCTTCAAGCTAGCGCTGTCACATCCCGAACAGTATGCTGCCGCAGCCAGTCTCTCTGGGGCACTAAACGTAGCCAAGACTCCGCCAACCCGAGAGGAAATGCGCCGAATCTTCGGCAGTGAAGACTTTTCAGGGACGCCCAACGACCTCTTATGGCTGCTATCCGAGGTGGAGCGGAATTCCGGCCCTCAACCCCAACTCTACCAATGCTGCGGCACTGAGGACTTCTTATATGCCGACAACCAGGTCTTTAGGCAGGCGGCTTCCAATACTCAATTGGCTTATCGCTATGATGAGGAGCCCGGTTCCCATGAATGGGGATACTGGGACGCCAAGATTCAGGACGTATTGGCCTGGCTTCCTCTACGTCAGGCTCATTGAACCGGGGCCACCAGCCTCCCTCTCCGCCAGATTTGTTCTACGACGGATTGGGGTTCCGACCCTGCGGAGGGAGGATGCCGGAGACGGCTAGGAGCAAAACTGCGGCCTCCGAAAGAGCGAACAATTCCAGACGTGTTCAGGAATGTGCAGATCTAGGAGATTTCTGCATGGGTCTGT
>JAMCVM010000201.1:7673-13009 GCA_023475835.1 Bacillota bacterium
TCGGACGGTGACCGGTTCGATGCTGAGTCCATGACCCGGAATAGAAAATTTCATACGCACAAAGCGAGGTAGACGATGCAATACGGGCCGCCCTATACGGATTTTTCAAAAAAGCTGATGATTCTCGGTTCGGGAGAACTGGGCAAAGAAGTCTTGATTGAAGCCCAGCGTCTCGGCCTTGAGACCATTGCGGTCGATCGCTACGCCAATGCTCCCGCCATGGCGCTTGCGCACCGCAGTCATGTCCTCGAAATGACTGACTCCCGGGCGTTGAAGGCCCTTTTGGCGGAAGAACAACCCGACTGGGTGGTTCCCGAAATCGAAGCCATTGCGACCTCGGCCCTGGTCGATTGGGAGCAAGCGGGCCATATGGTGGTGCCTAGTGCCAAAGCGGTGCAACTCACCATGGACCGCGAGGGGATTCGTCGGCTAGCCGCTGAAAGCCTGCACTTGCCTACAGCCAGGTATGCATTTTGCGAGAGCTTAGACGAATTGAACCAAGCGGCAACGTCGTTGGGATTCCCCTTGGTGATCAAGCCGTTGATGAGTTCTTCGGGCAAGGGCCAAAGTGTCTGCCGCGGTTTGGCCGATCTTCAATCCGCATGGCACACCGCCACCCATTCGGGACGCGTTGCGACAACTCGGGTGATCGCTGAGGAATGGGTGGCCTTCAACGCCGAGATCACGTTATTAACCATTCGTTCGGCATCGGGTACGATTATCTGCCCGCCCATCGGCCATCGTCAGCAAGAGGGCGACTATGTGGAATCCTGGCAACCCCATCTGCTGGATGAATCGCTTTTGGAATCCGCCGAACGCATGGCCCGCACGATTACGGGCGCACTTGGGGGTTATGGCTTGTATGGTGTAGAATTCTTTTTGAGCGACGATCAACTGTATTTCAGCGAGGTCTCTCCTCGTCCCCACGACACGGGTCTGGTCACTCTGGTTAGCCAAGACCTTTCTGAGTTTGCCTTGCATGTGCGGGCCATTTTAGGCCTCAGCATCGAACCGGTCACCGTCCGAACGGCCGCTGCCAGCCGGGCCATCAAAGCCCCAGAACGCTGCGAGGGAGCCTACGTTTGGAAAGGCTTAGACGACGCCCTCCGGGTGCCGCATACCAGCCTTCGTCTCTTTGCTAAGCCCATCGCCACGCCGGGAAGACGTCTAGGCGTGGTGCTCAGTACGGCAGATGATGTGGGCACAGCCAGGCGCAGAGCGCTCTCCGCCGCGAACGCGCTCCACCTAGTGCCGGTGCCGGCCGATGACTCACCCTAATCATCAACGCTAAGGTTTATCAAATCCGCCAATGGCCACTGGGTTTTCCTTTCTTCATACCCTCAGTAGACGGCGAGTCCCAGGAAACGAAGGTTCTTCCGACGGCATTTCCTGGCTACCTGTTTTCGCGTAGATATTCGGTGAACCCGGTACGCACGGTAGCGATCCGGCCAACATTTTCGAGGAGTTTTTTGGGAAAAACAGGCTCAAAAGACTGGATTTTCTGCTCTACTGGACGGGACTTACGCACTTTATATCACAGGAAACGGTGCGAAAACCGTTCCTTTAGAAAAGCCAACCCCGAACGATTTTAGGAGCCCTCGTCGCCGTGGTCCACAAAATCCATCGGGTCTCGTCCACCAGTTCTCCCCGATCGAACCGGCTCAGCCCCTGGCCAGATTGTGACCTCTACTCTATAGCGCCTGCGCTATACTGTCCATCAAGACGATGATGTTTAGTTCTAGACGGGTAAATTGGTGTTGGCGCGTTGCCAGTAACGAAAGGCATACGGTGATCATCCGTGGACGACGAAATTTGGGAACGATTCGCGAACTTTGAAACCCAAGCTCAGTCCAGTCAGGCAACCGACCTGGATATTCTGTGGACCTCTGAGACCAGGCCATCCGATGTGTATGCATGTTTACCCATCTTACAAAGGGCCCTGGATACGACGATTAGAGGGTGGCCTATTCCACCCTTCGCAGTCATGGCTGACACCGTGGTCGCCGATTCTTCACGCGATCAAATTAGCCTACGGTGGTCGGGGTTCGCTGTACAAGCGCCAGTGAAACTAAGCCAGCGTCTTGACGTTCAATGGATTGAGTCGGAGAGTTTGTGGTCCAGTAGCTTTGCCTGGCGATGGACTTGGCAATTTCGCGACCACAAGTTGCAGAAGATAATGATTACTGTCTCCTCCCCAAATGAGCCGGCTGTGACCGTAGCTGAATGGGCCACCCCAACCGCTCCGGTGCAGGTCCAAACCGGGCTCAACCCGGATGGATCTGAGGACGTGTGGGTGTTGCAGGCGGGCACGCCCGGTCGATGGATCTCTTCGAGCCTGGTCGAGGTCTATCAGGCCATGCTCGATGCTCAGTATGCCTGGTGGAACAGCGATCAGCAACAACGCAGCTTAAAGCGACTGTCAAGAATTGCGGCACATGGTTGGTTTGAAAATGGCTCGACCATCCTGGTGTTCAGTCTGATGGCGACCACCCTTGGACTAATTCTCGATATGCATGGGTGGTCGCATACTCCCTGGGTTGTGAAACTGAGCTTTTTTCTAGGGCCGGGCCTGGGAGGGACCGCGGGCTACATTGCGCTCCGGCATCGGCTGGCCCAGCGCGTGGCTGTCTTTCGAGGCCGATTCACTCGGTCTGTCACCCGTGGCAGGGATCGCGGCAACGGCCATCTTTTCAGCTGAGACCAGTCTTGTGTTCCGGCCATCCTATTGTTTGACCAACACAACGTTAGTCTTCAATTTGGCACATTATTTGAAAGTTGGGGTTGACGCCCTCGGATCACGAATTTACGTGTGCGGCCGCGTTTTTGGGTTCGGGGCGCGATGATCCCCGGGATCACTGGCCTGATATCACGCATCAAGCGGACCATCGTGCGCTGAAACCGCCGTGGTTGACCATCAAAGTCGTCCGCCGTGTTAGCCCAAAGTCAGTGAATCATTCGGTATTTCACTGTGACGATCGACACCTTATAGTGGATCCGATATCGCTCATACTTTCGATGACAGCGATCGCGGTGAGCGTCCCCTGGCTGTTCGGCTTCTTGCTTGACTGCAGCGCTCCAATTCGCGAAAAGGATGGTCGCATAGTCGTCTTATTCGATCACTCGCCAGGTGGTCGCCGAGAAACTCGCCGTGGCCGAACGCCCCCGCTTTGGATCGGTTTGCGCGCTTTCGCAGAAGTCGTCGAACTCAGAGGTTTTCCGTGGATCGAAACGACGGCAATGCGCATTGAGGATAATCCTCATGCTTGCGAAGTGGGTGTGGCCCATGCCACGTCCCATTGACCATGCGTTCTCAGGCTGTGTCGTTCAGCCAGAGCTGAACCTGACGCGGCGCCCCTTCGGATCGCGGAACTTGGGAAAGATTCCGTGGCCTTGGTCCTGTGAATCCGCCGCAGGGACACGTCCCTGCGGTCTCGTGCAATGCTTGCGTCGGGAAAGTCTCTTTTTAAGCCTCGAGCTTGGGCCGAAGGGTCAGGTGGGGGTCATTGACTTTTCTATTTGACCCGCTCGTACGCGGCGAACGACGGCCGTCGACGGATTCCGGTCCAATCAACCGCCATGATGAGGCCTCAACCGTAGCTTTCTTGCAAGAACATTTTGGCCAGAATGGTATCTAGACCGGGTCCAATCCGCACTGGAATCCGCTGCGAATCCACCCGAACCCGCCCATCCTCGTCCGGTGGGTTAAAAAGCCATTGCCCTTCAAACACCAGCTGATGGTTCAGCCACAGTGTCATCTGATCAGAGAATCCCAGCATCAGATGAATATTTTCTTCGCAACCACGACCGGTGATTTGGGTCCGAACCCAAACGGACTGCTGAGACAACGGATACAGCGCGTTGAGATTGACCACTCCATTTTCTTCCACTCTAACCGCCCGCCAGCGCTCATCATCTTTAGGCTTAGACTCCGTTCCCGCGGGGGCACATTCCCAGGACTCAAGCAGATGCTCGGGTCGGTCGAAGGCTTTAGGATGAGAGGCAAACGAACGCCAAGGCGCTCCCGACCAGTGGACATTGCGAACCAACACTGATCGAAATCCCCAGATCCCGGCCCCTTCGCTAAAGTGCGCCTGAAGACATGAACATGGCTGTCGGTATCTTTACCCACAGCCACCGCAATATGGCCGCTATAGACGCGCACCGAAACTTTGACCCACGTGTTGGACACGATGTGAACTTCCGCTTGATACGCTCGTCCATGAAACAACTGCCAGGTCATGGACCCGCCCATAGCAGCGTCATATTGCAAGCCGCTCAATTGATTGGCACCGTTCGGGCAAAGATAGACTACCTCCTAGGCGTCTTGATCCACTGCGCCGAACCCCACTCCGGCAAATCCCCTGGCCTCTTCAAAGAAAACCTCGCAATCGACTTGGTAGGGTGTGACCAGGACCTCTGGTGCAATCACCGGACGACCTCCACCAAGGCGGATAGCAGGCCCCGATCCCGTTTTAAGAACCTCAGCCACGGGGTCAAACACTTGCCAATTCGACCAGGGGTCTTCTCCGGTCTCGTCTGACAGAGCCATACACATACCTCATTTCCGCAAGCCATTTTTATTTTAGAAAAATCATTGCCTACCTTTGTCTGTGCAACCAAGAGATTACCAGAACGAGAATCTCCTTGTTTTTAGCATATTCGCCACATCTTCACACTGTAGGAAACCCTGCCACTTTTGCCATGCAGCCCAATGTTGTCGGTCTTTAGATCGGATGACGACCAGCCCCGGTTAATCGCAACGTTCGCGGGCTACATGATAGGCAGATGGGCACATCCCCCATTGAGTTCCCGCATACGATAGAAAGAGGCTGGTCATCATGCGGTCTAGGGGCGTGGCCATCCATCGGACAATACGCTTTGCTCTGAGTATGACAATGACGTCATACCGATCAACAATACGGATACCCAATTTTTCAGAGGGGGGATAGGGATGCCCTAACCGTCTCTTGATAAATGAAAATCGGTGAATCCTTGATTTACACCACATTACGGCTATATCCGCATAGGCCTAAGCGACATTTCAAGCCGAATCATCGAATCATCGTACGTTATTCCACCTGCCTGAACTGTGGTGTCAAATCGATGCGACGGTGATTCCGATCCCAACTGACAACGTCGTTAGTGTCAATCTCGGCACGCATGCGGCAGCCCTGGTTCCGACACTATTTCGCGAATGATCAAACCGATGAGATCCATCAGCATCAGAATTCCCCAGATGGAATTTTGACTGATAATTCCCACTTCCGTGGGGGTTGGAGTGAGAACTGCAGCCGAAAATCGGGATGGGCCGGATAGCGCGGATCCATGGCGTTCAC
>JAMCVM010000127.1 GCA_023475835.1 Bacillota bacterium
TCCACTCGAGACGCCCGAGAACATCGCACCCAAAGTGACCCGCCAACCAGGCCCACTTGCTCCGGGGATAAGGCTCAAGGGTGGCGGTGCCTTCGTCATCTCCTCATCCCAAACAGCGCTTGGCAAACGGCCATTTCGATTGCAGGCAATGCCGAAGGGACTGGTAAGCACGCGTTCTACTGCACTCGCACCGGTAGATGCTTCATCCCTCTAAGCACCAGATTTGCATTCCACAGCGGAACTCCCTCGAGTTTCCACTGATGTCTCGTAATTAAAGGAAATGCTTGCACCGCTTCTAACCGCGCTAGACCTGCACCTAAGCAAAAATGAATGCCGCGTGCGAAGGCCAAATGAGGGTTAGGCGTTCGATCCAAGCGCAGTGCATCGGGATCAAAAAACATCTTGGGATCGCGATTGGCGGCGCCAATCGCCAACGTAATCCACGTGTTCTCGGGCAAAGTAACCTCACCCAACTGGACCTCGGTCAACGTCCTCCGACCATCAAACTGCACGGGTGAAGTAAAACGCAGGATTTCTTCCACCGCCATCGGCCAATCGTCCACTGTTCCATCTCGGAAGTCGTGTTGAATCCATGTCAAGAGTCCCATCGCTAGTAAATTAGTGGTGGTTTCATGACCCGCGACGAGCAACAATTCGGCCATAGATAACAACTCGCCGGCGGTCAAATGGTCGCCCGCTTCCTCACTGCGAATTAAATCCGTTAGCAAGTCAGGTTCGGACCGTTTGCGTTTGTCTTGAATCAGATCATGGAAGTAGTTGGCCAAATCCCAACTAGCACGTTGCGAAGCGTCTTGCTCTTCGGCTGGCAACGTCCCGTCTAATCCCTGTACGATCGCCTGCGACCACTGGCGGAACATCGCCTGGTCTTGCCCCGGAACTCCTAGCAATTCCGCGATCACCGTCGCGGGCAGGGGCCCGGCTAGCGTACCAACAAAATCTCCGCTTCCGTCGTCCAACAATGGGCGTAGCAGGGTCTGGGTCAGTTCGGTAATAAAGGGCTCTAAACGCTGAAGGTGTCGGGGCTGAAAAGCATGCGTCACTAGGGAACGGAGCCGAGTATGCACTGGTGGATTCGTCTCCAACATGCTGGGCTCCAGCGGAGGAAGATGGCGATAACCCTCCGGGGGCAGCGTCGGCCCGCTCTCGCCTTTGCCAAACGTCGATTCCGTCAACACCCGGCGCACCGTCAGGTAATCTTGAGCCATCCACTGGCCGTCGTCCATTTGCCATAAGGGCGGCCGGGTTTGGCGCCATTCTCGATATAGCGGATAGGGGTCAGACATCAGTTCGGCCTGCGTTACCCCTTGGGTGTCGAGCCAAGGGGCCTCAGGTGACTCGCCTTCCATCGTGTCCATAGCGGGACGCTCCTTTGTTAACAAGCGAAAAAACCAAGATAAAATCCCTATCGCATTCCCTAAACCCCATAAATTATAGGCTGAAGTGTGCGGATTGTCATGGGGTCCATGCCTCCACAGAAGCCTAACATCGCCACCGTGTGGCGCTACTTTGCTCTAAAGAAAATACAGTTTGGCAAAATCCACGCAAACATGGTGACCTGCCAATTGCGCATCTTCAGCAAATAGCTCGCGGATTGCGCGGATCAGCATCTAGCGCAGCGGATAAAGAGATCATCGTTCCGTATCCAAGATGGTTGGCCCCGGCAAAGAGCCCTTCGCTTGCGACGATCCGCCGCCGGGACGCGTCAAACTCATGGTTAGCGGGTTAGCCATCCTGATTTATTGAATCCATTGATTGTCCTTGAGGGTGCCGGAATTCGGCCCAAGAACCGCCTGGCATGCGTCCCGACACCGGGCATGGAGTCGGACCCGCGGTTCATTTTCCCAAAATGAACGTCAGGACCCGCTTAAAGGGATATCCCCCACGGGGATGGAACAAGGAGCAGGATCAGGGAAGAAGCCATCCTGCTCCTTGTTCCATCCCGATCACGCCCTGGGTAAGTTCAGCGCGCATGCCTTGACGAACTTTTGCTACAATGAGGCATGGATACTTATGAGATGGCAAGGATCCCCGTGCTCATCATTAGTGGGCCGGTCGGCATTGGCAAGTCGAGCACTGCCCAAGCCATATCGGACATCCTTGAATGGGATTACGCGTGGCCGCATGCGGTGGCCGACTTGGATTATATCCGCAGCGCCTTCCCTCGGCCCGCCGATGATCCTTTCAACATGACCATGGCTTTCAAAAATTTGGCCGCAATTTGGCTTAACTACCGGGAGGCCGGGGCCCGCTGCCTCATCATTCCCAGTGTCATGGAACACTCAACGGACCTCGATCGGATTCGAGACGCCGTTCCCGGAGCCGATGTCTTCATGGTTCGCCTCACCGCCTCTCTCGCAGTCAATCATGATCGCATTCGCCGCCGCGAAACGAGTGACGAATCGCTCGAATGGCACTTGCGTCGGTCGACCCAATTGGCCGAAGAACTGGCCGCATCGAAATTAGAAAATCTCGTGGTCGAGACCGCCCAGAAGACCGTGGCCACCGTGGCCAGAGAAATCCTGGGCTATTGGGGAATCGTCGAGTCAGAGGGGGCCGAGCTTGGCAGATGATGGTGCTGCCAAAACCCTTTCCACCCTTTCGATCGCCGAGGATTGGCTGGATGAATAGCCACTTTGGTTGCATGGGGCGGCTCTTGATCACCACCACATAGGAGCAAGAGCCTCGGGGTATCCGCTTCTCCCGTCGCCAGTACACGCCGTGCAGGCCCGCGGCCGCCCTCTCACCGCCCCTTCCATATCGCCTGGATCAAATTTACATCCACCCTAGCCGCGAAACCGACGGGTGAACTCCCCTCGTTTTCTGACTGGGTGCTTTGTAGATCCGCCCAAATAGCCCTTCACAAGCGACCGAGAGATTTCGAGCTAGGACCTCCCAAGACCAAAAACGCAAGCGCTCGCCGTCACCACGGGCTGAACCAGAGGTCGCGCCATCCGAACGCTGGCTAATTCGGTGACAATCCCCTGGACCTCCCCCTTTCCGCAGCGCTTGCGGTTAAAACGACCTTGGGGTCAAAAGTTTTTCGGTCAGGAAAGGCATGGACGTTCGACTGAATCGAAAATGTCCAACGCCCCTTTTCGCATCACCCACCAACGCCGAACTGGCCCAAACTCCCTCGGGGGACAGGATTCGAGGTCAAGGGCCCTTTTGCTAAAGGAATGCCAACCCGCTGAGTCAAGATCCCAGTTGATACCGCCCGTGAGCACAACATTCCACGAGGGGGCAGGGTCGCATAAAAGAGAGCGAGCGTCCCCCGAAAAGGGATACTCGCTCTCTTTTATGCTAGCCTCGACAAGTTCAGGTCGACGCCCGGGCTCTAAAATTCCGGCCGTCGCCTAGTAATTCATCGTGACCGTCTGGGTGAGACTAGACCCGGAAGTTCCGATACCGGGCACCGTCAACGTCACCGTGGCCGAACCCGACCCAGATGAAGGCGCGGTGTAGGTAAAGCTGGCGGTGCCATTCGATCCAGTCGTCGCCGACGGGGTGACCGTGCCTTCGGAGTTTGGCACCGATGCCGTTACGGCTTGACCATCTATGGGGTTCCCGGCACTGTCCGACACGGTCACATTAATCGTCTGACTCGCCCCAGGACTCACCGTGTAGCTCGAGGGTCCCACCACGCTCAACTTATTGGCGTCTAAGCTCACCGTCGGGACCTCAGTCCCTGCGGTGGCATTGACGTAATAGACGGTGACGGAGGTCTGACCGGAAGGAATTGTCACCGAGTTTACCGTGGCTCCCGTCGCGCTCAGGCGGAACGCCCCTTGGTTATTGGCTGACAGTGCTACCACTTCGCTCCCGACCGCAGGCACTGGGTTTCCCGCCAGGTCGGTGGATTCAACGCTCAGAGCCACCGGCGTATTCGCACTAACCGTCAGCGGATTACTGCTGGTAATCATCGTGCCGTTTTTAAACAGGCCGACTCCGCTGGCAGCCCCTGCCTGAACGAAGATCGACGCTTGGCCGGTGACGGGCTGGCTCACCCCGGGAATAGAGGCCGACAATGTCGCCGAGCCCTCGGACCAAGCTTCTAAGGAGACCGTCGCAGTGCCCTCAGCGCTTAAGGTCAGGGGCATGGTCACAGTGTTGGCGCTTCCCTGGACCCAAGATGAGGCATCGCTGGCGCCTTTGGGCTCCATGCCACTTAACCCGGCAGGAATCTTCAACTGAACGGTCTGGCTACCGGTCAGAGGAGCCCCGTATTGATTCTTGATCGTGATGGTCGCGTTCACGGTGTTACCGGCCAGCGCATATCCAGTGGACTGATAGTCGGACCCCGCACTCGCATCCTCAAGGCCTAGCGAAAGGCTTTGAGCCACGGCAGATGAGATCTCCATGGCCGCCGAAGGCGCACTTTGGAATGCCGAAGTGACCCCAGACTGCGCGGGAACCGTGGCATCCAGCACCCATTTGGCCCCTTGGAATCCTTCTGCGGCCAAGGTTATCGTGGCTTGCCCGCTGCTGTTCGTGGTCACAGTAACCGGCGTGCTCGAAGTCGTCGTGCTGCCGTTCACGGTAGCCTGCCCGTACTGCGAGTTGTCTGTAGACGAACCCACAGCGTACACCTCGACCTTCACCCCCGATTGATTCACTGGGTTGCCGTACGCATCTTGCAACTGCAGAGTATATTCGGACTTCGGATGGGTAATGGGCACGGTGATGGTACTGCTGGGATTGGTAAAGGCCGCTGCAGCCAGTGCACCCGCGGTTTCGGTGAAGGTGAGCGACTTCGAAGGGAACGAATATTGGGCCCCAGAGACCGGTGTGACCGTTACCGTATAGGTCCCGGCATTGGCTCCATGGCCACTGTCCGCCAATTTCACTGAAGCTGCACCCCGGTTGTTGAGGGACACTTGGGTCGCGCTGCTGTCCGCCTGCCCGTTGACCAAGATGTTGCTCGCTGGGGTAGTTGCCCCTTGTTTCGTGACCACAATCGAGACCGGTGAGGTGTAGCGGACGGGAACACCTTGGCTGTCTTCGGCTTGCAGGTTCAGGGTCACGCCGGAACTACCTTCGGCGAACGTATTCGCCGACAACGACGCCGACATTTGTGAAGGCACGCCCGCTATCACCGACTGCACCGTCGCGGTCGCTGGGCTGAGACCCGCACTCGTCGCCGTAATTGTCACCGCGCCAGTTTTGCCTTGTTCGCTCGCCAACTCAAACGTGGCCGAGGTATTCGTGGTGCCGGCCGGTGCCGCACCACCGTCGTACGCTAAGGTCGTTTGATTGTTGCTGCCACCGACCAATTGCGCCGGCCCGGATACGCTGACACTGACACTTTCGGTGCCGCTCAACATCGGATACCCCGCTTGATCTTCCACGACCACCTGAATGGGAGACGACTGGGTGCCCTCCGTATTGGCGTCCAGATAGGTCGGAACGTTGACAAACTTCAAGCTGGTAGCTTTCTGTGGTGCACTCGTAATCGTCGCGGTACCGTAGCTGGGCGTGCTGGCAATCGTTTCGTGGTTACTGCTGACGAGCGCACTGGAGCTAAGCGCGATGGAAAGGCCAGGCACGGACACTTGACCTACATCGACCGTGCCAGTGCCATTTTGCACTGCCACCGTCACTTGCCCGTTGGATGGCGTCAAAGCGGTGCCGTTTTGACTGTAGGTCACCCCCGACATCGCGCTAATATTCACGCTGCCATTGAAATTGCCGACGAGATTACCGTTTTGGTCAACCACATTGACGGTAACAGCGTCGGTGGCTTCGCCATCGGCAATCAGGCTCGACGCGGCGGGCTTCAACGTCACCCCGGCGGCTTGCCCGTAGACCACCACATGCGCTGTCGCCGTTTCTCCATCGACTGACGCTTGCACGGTATACGTCCCTGCCGCAGTGCCGACAAAGGTGGCGGTGTCGGTGGTCCCGGAAACCAGACCCGTCGAACGGTTACTACTGACCACGGACCAGGTTACCGGCGCACTGGCAGGCACTCCGCTTAAAGTCAAGGTATCGGAGGCCCCTGTGGACACGTCAGACTGCCCTACCGTAATCGTCGCGGGCACGGCCGGCTTGGGCACGGTGAGGGTCAAACCTTGAGTACGGGCCAAGCCATATTGCCCGCGTTGGTACTGAGCCGGACCCAAGGCCTCGACGAGCACCTGGTAGGTGCCTGGCTTCAAATTGGTGGCGGTGTACGTATTTTTGGTCGAGAAAGCTTGGACCACTGACCCATTGATTTCGAATTGGAAGTAAGGGGCACTGGTTGTGGCGTGGAGCACCTGCGCCGTAATCGTAGCTTGCCCGTTCGTGGCCACGCCGTTGGCGGGCCCCGTCACCGTCAGTTGCGGCCGCACCGGGGGAGTTGGCACGGTGAGCGTCAACGTTTCTTGTCTGGCGGCACCGTACTCGTGGTTACGGTACTGGGCTGGTCCCAAGGATTCGACCAACACCTGGTAGGTGCCTGGCTTCAAATTGGTGGCGGTATAGGTATTCTTGGGGGAATACGCCTGCACCGTCTTACCGTTGATCACGAATTGATAGTAGGGAGTCGCGAGGGCGTCAACGACTTGAGCGGACACGGTCGCTGTGCCGTTTTTGGCCACTCCGTGGGCGGGTCCCTTTACCGTCAGATGAGGACTGCCCACGGTGAAATGGAGTTGAGCCGATCGAAAGGCGTACCACTGCCCTCGTTGCTCCTGACCCATTCCCAAGGACCGCACGGTGATCGTGTATTGCCCCGCAGTCAAGTGATCGAGTTCCAAGTGCCCATCTGTAGAGTATCGCTGAATGATGCGGTTGCCCTCACGGAACTGGAACAGTGGCGTACCGGTAGCCCCGACAACCTGCGCCGAGATGGCAGCATCCGCGCCGACCGCCAGCGTCCCGGTTGGGCCAGAGATGACAAGATGCGGAGGATCCGCAGCAAAAGTTTGGCTTAAGGGCAGAGCGCTCATCGCAAGCAAGCTGGCGCTTGCTGAAATAGCACCGAACAGTGCCAATTTAGAATGCTTCATAGACAAATCAACCACTCCTTAAGCGCCTTATCGTCAAAAGGCGATTTGACTATATCCAGGCTATCGTCATGAACAAACTGCAGAGAACCACCTGGAATAACCTGAGGCGACAGTCGAAACGACCGGTCGCTTATAGTGTTCGTAGAGGGTTCGGGAAATTTGGGGGTCATTTGCTGATTTTGTAATCGCAAATCATTCTTCCAGTAATCACCTAATCGTTTGAAAGTTGGGTCGCCTCTCCGAAAAATCACCTCGCTACATTCGATCGACGCGGCACTCATGGTGAGGAGTTGGGCGCGGACCGCGCCCTGGAGCGTAATTTCGCCAAAATGCTCCAAGCGGGCGACCAGGTCCGGCAAAAACGGATGCCGGCGTTTGCCTGTAGGAAAGTTCAAAATGGCCCAGCATTGAATGAGGGCGGCTTTGGCGTCCGCTCCATACGTCGGTTTGCGTCCACGACCGGGAGGTGGTTTGGCGGGGCGCGAGGCCGTGGCACTCCGCATCGCTCGGGCGGCATAGGTGCGGTTACAGTGGCATAACCCTTGCACTTGATCCAGAATCTGAGACCGTTCGTGCTTCGTGGCTTTCCGGTATTGGGAAGCCAACTCACGCACCACAGCTTGACGTTCGGGTAAAGACAGCGGCATCGAGGAATCCTCCTTCATGGGATGCCGGGAATTTCGCGTTGCCATCATAGCCCTCCTTATTTGAGTACATTTCTTTATGAGGCAACCAAGGTCTTTAGAGTACTTTTTTTATGAGTCAAATCGGCGCCTTGACTTCCTTTCCGCCGAGTATTAAAATTTCAACAAACGAACGGTCGGACTGAAGGAGGTGGCGTATGGAACAGGATTCCCGGACGCGGATTTTAACGGTTGCATTGGAACTGTTTGACCGACTTGGCTACGTAGGCACCAGTATGGATGCGATTCGGAAAGCAGCGGGTTTCCGTACCAAATCGAGCCTTTACGCCCACTTTCCCAGCAAGGAAAGTTTGACCGCTACGTTGCTGGAAAAAATCCTGGCTGAAGAAGCCCAAGTACTTACTCCGTACTTCAAGCCCGAATCCAACGCGAGTCTGAATGATGTCCTTGACTTGGCGGAACAGCTAACGCTTTGGGGCTTGATGCATCAAACCGCCTACCGGTTCTGTTTCCTGCAATGGCATGGAGATGTTCCCCGTCTTCCGGCCCAAGACCACTATTTAGAGGTTGTGCCCCGTTGGGCCACCCACGTTCTTAGCCGGATTCAACACGAAGGTGGCCCCGTGCGCCCGATGGAACCGGAATTCCTAGTCGCGGCCTGTAACGGCCTTATTAACCAGGTTATCATCAGCGCTCACGACATGGAGCCTGACCGTCTGACGCGTTTGGCCCACCAAACCCGCGAATTGTGTCAGGTCATCGTGACCGTCTAATTTTTTCCCAAATAACGACCGTCCGTTCGGTCGTCTGAAAGGAAGTCGATCCATGAAATACATCATACTAGGCGCTACGGGGCGACTCGGTCAGCACGTAGTGCGAGCTTGCATCGCAGCTGGGGATGAGGTGGTGGCAGTAACGCGGGGCGGCAAGTCACCTGATGCGCATACAGTACCGCGTTGGGCGACATTGCATCCAGACGACGTCACAGGCCATCATCGCTTATTTGCTGAGGCCGACTGCGTTGTGGACGCACGCAATCAACCTTATGACGATTGGAGTCGTTACCCTGCGATGATTGCGGGAACCTTGGCCGCGCTCGAGGATACCGAGACACACTACGTGTACGTCGATAATCTTTACTTGTACGGACGCCCAACCACAACGGTCCCCGTGGACGAAACGACGGCACGGCAACCTGTGAGTGTCAAAGGGCACATCCGCTACAAAGTAGAACAGCAGCTACTGGCCACCATGCTGAAACACCGCATCACCATTGCCCGCTTCCCGGACTTTTACGGAATTTCCACCGACTCGTTACCCAGAAGCGTGCGGTGGTTTGGACCTCCCAGCCTGGCCCATCAATTTATCCATATTCCCGACGCTGCTCACGCGGTACGGTTGCTGGCCCAAGACGAGCAGTCGGCCGGCAAAGTCTGGCATGTCACGGGTGCCGAACCTATTACCGGATACCAGTTGCGAGACATGGCCCGAGAAGTCACAGCGCACGCCGTCCGCCTCACGGTGATGAGCCCCGGCCTGGTTCGGCTGATGGGCCTCGGATTTGCTCCCGCCCGCGGACTGGTCGAAACACAATATCTTTGGCGCCAACCGATGTTGTTAGACCAAACCCAGTTTGCTACCCGATTCGGCACTCACTTCATCCATACCCATCGGGAGGCCCTACAGGCGATCGTGAACGAAAGGCTCGGAGGCGGGATCTGATACCAATGAGGGGCATCGGCACCTAACACAATCGCTTTCGTCGAGAGGTGCGTTGTAGAGACAATTGGCCGCTGAGCAGCGCGCTGCCCAGCGGCCTGATGGAATTCCCGGGTCTTGACTTCCATCCCAGCCTCGGCGGAAAGACAACGAGAGCCATGCGGCGCTCCACGGTGGCCACGGGTCTTTCCGATTTCCCGGTTTCACTCTGGCAAACGACCGAAAGCTTGGTTGGGTGCTCCAACGCCCAAAATCCATGGCATCGGATCCAACGGATCTCTCGTGATCGCTCGTAGCCGATCACGTAAGTCCTTAATCACTGCGATCGATTCTTCATCCAGAGAGTGTTGACGATTATCAGAGATAGAGAAACGGTTGCCGGCCGGAGTTCACCGGAGTTCACCGGAGTTCATGAGAACGTATAGAGTGCTCCATATGCCCGGATGACCATAAAGGGACAGTGCAAACTGCCAAATACGATTCCATCCCCAACGCCAAGGCCCGCCCCCGGCCATCACAGAAAGGGTGTAAGCGCCGGTGTCTTGACGATCCCCCTAAACCATCACCGGAAATCGACGAGATCTTCCGTCAATGGACACGGAACTCGCCGTCGATGCATCCCTGCCCGCCAGCGGACATCATTCGCCGCGAGCACGTTCACCTTCCGGCGGCGAAGGTTTTGCGAGGCCAGGGTCCCGCCCCGAGCTTTTACCCAGCCGAGCTGCGTGTCCCGGATAGCCGCAATGCGGGCGGTCAAGAGGGTGGACGCTATAGGCTGGAAGCTCGGTCCTAAGGCTAAGCGGATGAGAAAGGTCTTCAACCGATTCGACAAGCGAGTTGAGGGAGGGCAAAGCCACCCCTCAGCTCCACGAAGGTGTCGACGGGGCAATCGGTCTGGCCACCGAGGCATGGCGTGCGGATGAGGGTGTGATACGCGGTCTTCTCATCCACGGGAAAATCTTGTAGCGTGGGGTCGGTCTACCACTTGGCTGAATGCCGACTTACGAGGTGGCAGCAGGGACACGTGGCCTGGGGCGAATGGGACCGCCATCGAAAACGCCATCGCTCTTAACCGCGCTCAATCTCTGCCTGTCCCCAATGACTCGGCATCGACAACCCAAACAGAAACTGGCCCAATCCCTCCATGGTCCGGCCTATTTTAAGATAGGTTCAAGCCTTTTCATGCATGCGAGGACGTCCCGGAAGCTTTATACTGAATACGGTGATAGAAAAATGATAAAGACGTGGATTGTCGTGCTCTTCCTGGCGGTGATGATAGCCGTAGTGGTGACTGTCGACTTGCTTTTCTTTCGGAGTCATATCTGGGAACGGCTAATCGCGAACATCGGGATTGTCTTGGTGTTTTTGGCCTTCTATTTCAGATTCCTCAAGAAACCTTAAGCACCCTGGCGGAGTCGCCATTTGTAGGCGATCTTCTCGATGGAGCGACCCCTGCCCGGGGACGTCCACGCGGCACCAACTCTTAAACCCTGCCTCTTGATCGGCGACCAACGCCCGCTGCCGCGAGCGACCAAGTTACGGGCTGAGGTTTCATCTGCGGGTTCGCTGAGACCTTCTCATCCTAAGCGTAATGCTGATGGCCTCCGTCCCGGAGTAAGGGCCCCGTCTTCTCAATGACGCGGTCCAGACCATCTCGACGGTCCCTCGGTCATCGGGGTCTCGCGACCGTCCAGACTTACCGTTGACTCAGGATGATGCTTTGCCCGGTCATTTCCTTCGGCTTGGGCAACCCCATCAACCGAAGAATCGTGGGAGCAACATCAGCCAAACTCCTGCCCGGGCCTAACTGCGCGTCCTCTTGGCCAATCACCAAAAAGGGGACAGGCTAAGGGGTATGCCGGGTATGGAGTTTGTTGGTCACCGCATCCACCATCTCATCGCAATTGCCATGGTCCGCCGTTAGGATGACGCGAAATTGATGGCGCAAGGCCGCTTGTACCACCCGATGAAACGGTAGATCCAGGGTCTTCACCACCTGAATAATCGCCGCAGGCACTGCGGTATGACCCACCATGTCGCCATTGACGAAGTTCACCACAATAAACTGGTATTCCTGTCGTTCGACAGCCGCCACCACTGCGTCTGCCACGGCTTCGGCACTCATCTCAGGCTGCACGTCATACGTCAGCGCTGCCGCAGATGGAATCATTTGCCGCGCTTCTCCCGCGAACGGGGCATCTTGGCCACCGTTAAAGAAATAGGTGACGTGGGGGTATTTTTCTGTTTCCGCACAATAAAACTGGAGTAAGTGGGCCTCGCTTAACACCTCCGCCAACACCGCCGACGGCATCTCAGATGAAAAGAGGACAGGAAACGGAAACGTATTTTCATATTCAACCATCGTCACCACCTGGCGGATCTCGTCTGCCTCTCGGCCAAATTCAGTAAAGTCCGAAAGCCCCAAGGCGGCGACCAATTGCCGCATCCGATCACTCCGAAAATTCAACGTCAAAATGAACTCATCTGCTTCGATTCGTTTGGGATGGTCTCCAATCATTGTCGGGGTGATAAGCTCGTCACTCTCCCCGCGTGCATACGCATTCTGGATCGCAGTTTCTGCAGTATCAGCGCTTAATCCCACCCCCCTTACCATGGCTTTCCACGCTTGTTCCGTCCGATCCCAATGGTCCGCTCGGTCCATGGCTGAAAATCGACCGCTGACACTGGCGATGCGTCCCTGACCCGCAGTCGCGAATGCCGCGTTGACAGCAGCTACATAGGCTAAGGCACAATGGGTAGAGGTGTCGCGTCCAACCGTCACCACATGCAAAATGGGTTCGATGCCCGCCTCCACCATCAATGGAATGATTTTCAATAGGTGGTCCAGACTTGAGTGAACTCCACCGTCGGACACCAAGCCCACCAAGGGTAAGCGGCGGGTCTCATGTCCAAGCTCACGCCACACGGGAAGACGCGCAAGCGATCCATCCATCAAGGATTGCGAAATGTGGACTAAGAATTGATTGAGCACGCGGCCGGCGCCTAAGGTTAAATGCCCCACCTCGGAGTCCCCAAATTGTCCGTCGGGGAGGCCTACGGCGAGACCTGACGCTTCGAGTACTGTAGCGGATACGACGCAAAATAATAGTCTAAGTGAGGGGTGCGTGCTAACGCCCAGCCATTGGCCAAGCGACTGGGATTGACCCCAAACCCATCAAAGATAACCAGCCTCACCGGAGGAGTATGCATGCATTGCCGTCCTTTCGCCACCCTGTAGGCGCCGTAAAGGGCGTTCGTTGGTGCGCTGGTTTCATTATGCTGCGATGGGTCATAGAAGTTTTTAGCCCCGTCCCCCCTGGCCATGCGCGAAGCGGGGCGATCGCGGGGTGATTTTTCGGGGAGTGGCCCCTTTCTTGCCCGCCTGCCCGAGTTATCGCTCCAATCGGATCGATTCTATCCGACCATTCTTCCACGCCTCGTCACCCCTCGCGCGCGTTCAACACC
>JAMCVM010000083.1 GCA_023475835.1 Bacillota bacterium
TGTCTCGTAGGCTTCACAAGGTTTCGTTGCCGAATCCCCATGCTACGGTAGACTCGCGCTCACCATTCTGAGCGGGTGGATTCGAACCACATGACTCCCGGTACCCTCGTGTCACACGGTAGTGTCTTCGATGGCGGTAGCATCCTGTACGAAAAGGCAACGTAAAATCGTCTAAAAGACTCCGCAGGGTGGCCGAGGGTCGGCGATGCATTGTGGTTGTTTGCTCAGACGCTCTAACAAAATATCCAGGGTTTCTTCTCTGAGGCACCTTGGGGGCGAGCACGTTTGGGAGAAAATGGACTAACGTATCGTATGCATAACCACCAATCCCAGCGTAATGCCTAGCCCGAAAACGGTATTGGTGAGTGCGGTGGCCTTCATTGCGGGAACCAACCCCGACGGTTCGGCGGTGGCAAAAAACCCTGCAATGGCACGAGTTCCCCAGATGATGCTAATCAAGGCCAAGAACAACCAGGGTGTGTGAAAATACCAGATCCAGGTGGCCATGCCGATCAGATATGCCGCAGCCAACATCGACGAAAATAGACGAATCGCGTTGTTTCGGCCCAAAATGATGGCCAAGGTGTGACGGCCGTGAGCGCGATCGTTTTCGAGGTCGCGCAGGTTGTTGGCCATTAAGATGGAACCGACCAGCAAGATGGCTGGCAAGGCCAAAAGAAGGCTTCCTGAACTAACCTGACGCACTTGAATATAAAATGACAAGACCACGATAAGCCCGCCCATCAGGACGCCCGAGACGATCTCACCAAATGGGGTGTAGGCGATGGGGTAAGGGCCTGCGCTGTAGACATAGGCCACCGCCATTGCCGCCAGGCCGACAACCAGGAGCCAAACACTGGTCACCGATGCCAAATAGACGCCGAGCGCTATGGCCACGGCAAATAAGATCAGAGCTAAACGCAGCACCTGGTGCGCTGGCACCTGGTCGTGAACGATGGCTCCGCCAATTCCTTTCGAATCGGCATTGTCCAGACCCCGGCGGAAGTCATAGTACTCGTTGATGAGGTTGGTGCCCGCTTGAATGAGCAAGCTGGCTATGAACATCGCCAAAAACCGCCAGAGATCAAAGACCCCACGGGAAAAAGCTAGGGCGGTGCCCATGAGGACGGGGATAAAGGACGCCGTTAAGGTGTGGGGACGAATCCATCGCCACCCCATCGCCAACGATTGGAAGCGCAATCTTTTCAGAACCTTTCCTAAGCGAGCATCGCGCCAGAGTGCTTGTCTGCCGCACTGTGGTCATGGATTTGAGAACGTGCACCTCTTTACATTTGGACCATGACCCCAGATGGAACCTCGACTTTAGCGAGTCAGAGGCTCCAAAAGCAGCACCGATTAAACTTCACTGTAGCCACCATGATACCTACATCTCATAGATTGGGCAATATTAGAACGAGAAAACGAGGTATTGGTCCTCAAAGGTCAAATGTCGATTCTCCATTGACCAAATGACTAAGGAAGAAAAATTCGTCGATTGAGGAACCTGGTCTAGGGGATAGTTCTTATGAGATCTCCCCAGTCGGACGATGGCAAAATGAAGGGACGGGTTCGCATAGTCGAACGAAACCGTAGCGGCATGCGGGGTGAGATTGGATTCAGCTCTAGACTTTTGACCTAAATCCGGATAAAATTTATGTCATGGGAAAACATGAACCGTGGTTCAGTTTGGCGGAAATTGACGCCCTTGATGGGGCAAACGCCCAGGGTGTGGTGAGCTTGGTGCGTGAAGTCGACCCGATCAACCCGATGGCGTGGTTTGATGCGGGTGGTATGGCCGGATTTAGCAGTCGGCAGTTTTGGCGAAATGCCGAAGACAGCCTTACCTTGGTTGGATTGGGTGCGGCATTTCGCTTGGAGGGAGCTTTGAGTGCCAGTGTCGACTTACAAACGCAATGGAGTTGCGAGGTAGGGCGATATGCGGGCGAAGCTACACCGTGTGCCACCGGTGCTGTGGCGTTGGGTGGCTTCCGTTTCGCCGACCATCATTGTGATGAGACCCATGGGATTTGGACGGAGTGGCCCTCTGGGCAGCTGGTCGTGCCACAATGGCTGCTGACGGTCACGGGAGAGCGGGCATGGATTACGTTAAACCAGGGTGGCCTGCAAAGGCTAACGAAGGTTCGGGGACCAAGAAATCAGGTGTTTGAACAGGAACAAGCGCTTTACTCGTTGGTATCTAGGATGCAAGGGATGGATGATGATGTTCGAGATCGTCCAGCGATATGGGTAGGCAGTGTTGACCGCGAACTGTGGACGAAATCGGTGGATCAGGTGGCTGAAGACATCCGCCGTCAGCAATTGGTCAAAGTGGTGCTGGCGAGAGTCCTGGAAGCTCGAAGCACCAAAAATTGGGATTTGTCGCGGGTGGTGTCGGGGCTAGGCAAAAATCAGGCGGGAACGTATCGCTTTGCCATCGTGAACCGCGATCAGACGTTTTTGGGTGCGACTCCAGAACGTTTGGTGGATTATCATGATGGGCACATTGCGACCATGTGTCTCGCGGGATCGGCTCCGCGAGGAGATACCATTGCACTCGATGAGCGCTTGGGCGCCGACCTCTTGACCGATGCTAAAAATCTTTATGAACATAAGATTGTCGTGGATCAAGTGTCTCGTGTGGTGAGGGAGCTAGGTCAGAGGGTGGAGATATCTCCACCCGAACTCGTCCGCTGGCCAGATATTCAGCATCTTAGGACGACGATTCGAGCTGTGGTCGATAAAAGCGTATCGATTCTTTCGTTAGTGGCTCGTCTCCATCCGACCCCGGCCGTGCTGGGATTGCCGGAACAGGCTGCATGGGCAGAAATTCGACGCCACGAGAAATTCGATCGAGGTTGGTACGCTGGTCCCATTGGGTGGATGGACGCTCACGGCCAAGGAGAATTTGCCGTGGCTCTTCGTTCGGCGCTGCTTGCTAGAAACCAGGCTTGGCTGTTTGCTGGCGCGGGATTGGTCGGGCAGTCGGAAGGCGAGAGCGAATTCCAAGAAACGACGTGGAAATTTAATGCTATGTTGAATGCACTGGGGGAGGTGCAAAATGGCTGAGGGAACGGATCAAACGGCCTATCTGCAGGCATTTGTGCAAGGATTAGTTGACGGGGGCATCAAGGACGCCGTGGTGTGCCCTGGTTCCCGGTCGACCCCGTTGACCGTGTTATTAGCAAATCGTGACGAAATTCGCTTGTGGATGGAAGTGGACGAACGTTCGGCAGGTTTTTTTGCCTTGGGCATGGCCAAGGCTCAAGGTTCGTCCGTGGTGCTGGTAGCTTCTTCAGGCACGGCCACTGCAAATTATTACCCGGCGGTGGTGGAGGCGTCCCTGTCAGACGTACCCTTGGTGGTAATCACCGCAGACAGACCGCCAGAGCTCCGAGACGTAGGAGCGCCGCAAGTCATCGACCAAGTCAAACTCTTTTCCGGATATGTTAAAGCCTTCGCTGAAATGGCGACAGCCAGCACAGGGGATGGCATGGTTGACTACGCTTGGGCTTGGGGCCGGCGCGCAGCGGAAATGGCGCGCAGCGAGCCGATGGGGCCGGTGCACTGTAATTTTCCGCTGCGAGATCCACTGGTTCCGGATTTGGAGGCTACCGGGCGCCCGATGCATTCGGGACATCTCCCCTTGGGGGATAAAATGCCTGGGGTGTTGCTGGCGCCTCGAAGGCTCGATAGCGAGATTACGAATAGGCTCCGCGAACTCCTGGAGGAAACCGCTAACGGAATTATCGTCGCCGGGATCCACCCTGCCCCCGATTTTAATCGGGATCTTTTGGCTCTAGCGCGCCGGCTTCAGTATCCGGTGTTGGCGGACCCCTTGTCCCAATTGCGCTCAGACGGAACCCAAGATCGCTTAATCATTAGCGGCTACGATGCCTTTTTGCGAGAACCGAAGGTCCGTGCTTGGCTCCGACCGGACGTCATTTTGCGCTTTGGACCGATGCCCGTATCCAAGTACCTGACGCAGGCGCTGAACGAGTGGAGCGATGTGCCCCAAATTTTAGTCGATAAGATCGCACGTTGGCGCGATCCCAATCATGCCCGAGCCCTGAACATCGTCGAGACGGCTCCCAGCAGCTTGTGTCGGGATCTGGCCGAGGGTTCTGACACCAAGGACTCAGTTTTGAGATCGGGGGACTGGAGTCGACGCTGGATTCGTTTGGATGAGATTGCGTTTGAATCGGTTGCGGCCGAGGGCGATGGCCTTTGGGAAGGTTCAGTGATGGCAGAGTTGGCCCGCTGGTTGCCGGATGGAAGTGCCCTATACGTTGGGAACAGCATGCCCATTCGCGACCTCGATACCTTTTGGAAGGCGAGTCGAGGGTTCGTTCGAATCTGGGCCAACCGGGGTGCTAACGGGATTGACGGGGTAGTCTCTAGCGCGCTCGGGGCGAGCACCAAGGCCGGCCCTTTGGTTTTGGTCCTGGGTGACCTTTCCTTTTACCATGATTTTAATGGTCTGTTGGCATCCAAACTTTATCATCTTCCGGCGACGATTGTTCTTTTGAACAATGACGGAGGAGGAATCTTCTCGTTTTTGCCTCAATCATCTTTGCCGCGATTTGAGGAGCTGTTCGCCGTTCCGCTGGGGTTAGACTTTTCCCTAGGGGTTTCGATGTATGATGGCAAATTTGTGCGGGTAAGGACGCTTGAACAGTTCCGCGAGCAGATGGAAGCTAGCCTTGGTGCCAAAGGCTTGACGGTGATTGAGGTGCCAAGCGATCGCGAGCAGAATGTTCGACGGCACCGGGCATTGTGGAGTGCGGTGGGACGCCAAGCCGCCGGGATGATCGAGAACTGGGAGCAAGAAGCATGAGATGTGAGGTGGGACGCGTTCACTATCACGTCAAGACTGCCGGGGCGGGGCCACCGGTCCTCTTGTTGCATGGATTTATGGGATCTCTCGACATGTGGGAACCTTGGTGGGAGGATTGGCAAGAGGAGTTTCAATTAGTTGCGGTCGACTTTTTGGGGCACGGCCAATCGTCCTTGGACCACGGGGATGACCACGCTAATATGGAATCGACGGTGGCCGATATGGTGGCGATTTTAGACCAATTGGGCATCGAAAAGACGCATCTAGTGGGGTACTCTATGGGCGGGCGAGTGGCTTTGGCGATGACCTTAACCTATCCCGAACGGGTGGATCGAGTGGTCTTGGAGAGCGCCTCTCCCGGAATTCGCGACACCGAGGCGCGCCGGGCGCGACAACGAGACGATGAGGAGCGGGCCAGGTTGCTGGAAACCGCAGGAGTTCGAGCTTTTGTCGATAGATGGGAGAAAATGCGGTTATTCGCGAGCCAGAGCGGCCTTCCCATCGAGGTTCAACAACGTCTGCGTCAAAGTCGCCTCAACAATTCGGTAGAAGGTCTGGCCATGAGTCTTCGCGAACTGGGTACCGGGCGGCAACCGTCGTATTGGCACCAATTGACGAAGTGCAATCGCCCGCTTCGTTTGATAGTTGGTGCGTTGGATGAAAAATTTGTGAGTATCGGCGCAGATATTGCGGCTTTAGTGCCTGGAGCTTCGCTAGTGATAGTCGAGGGTTCGGGCCATGCGGTCCATCTAGAATGCCCGACCGCGTTTGGGCGAGAAGTCAGAAATTTTCTCGCCGAAAGCTGAAGCCAGTGATAGGGGTAAGGGAGGAAAAAATATGGAGTGGCAATGGAGAACCAAGCGCGAGTATCAAGATATTACCTATGAGACGGGTGGAGGTGTAGCCAAAATTGCGTTCAATCGTCCTCAAGTGCGAAATGCTTTTCGTCCAGAGACGATCACCGAAATGATGGATGCGTTTTCCGATGCGAGAGACGACAGCGACGTCGGAGTGGTGATTCTGACCGGGACCGGTCCGGATGCGTTTTGCGCTGGTGGAGACCAGAAAGTGCGTGGGCACGGAGGCTACGTGGGCGGCGATCAGATTCCTAGACTCAATGTACTCGACTTGCAAAGAATGATTCGCATCATTCCCAAGCCTGTGATCGCCATGGTAGCCGGCTACGCCATCGGTGGAGGCAACGTGCTGCAGGTGGTGTGTGATTTAACCATCGCAGCCGACAATGCGGTCTTTGGTCAGACTGGGCCAAAGGTAGGAAGCTTCGACGCGGGTTATGGGTCGGGATATCTCGCTCGGATTGTTGGACAGAAAAAGGCGCGAGAAATATGGTATCTTTGTCGCCAATACTCCGCTCAAGAGGCGTTGGAGATGGGTTTAGTCAACGCGGTGGTGCCTTACGCTCAGTTGGAGGAGGAGACGCTTTCGTGGTGTCAGGAGATTTTGGACAAGTCGCCGATGGCCATTCGATTCTTGAAGGCAGCGTTTAATGCGGAGACGGATGGGCTCGCGGGCCTTCAGCAATTAGGCGGAGATGCCACGCTTCTTTACTACACCACCGACGAAGCGAAAGAGGGTCGAGATGCGTTTAAAGAAAAGCGCAAACCGCAATTTAAGAAATTCCGCCGATTTCCCTGACAGCTCTATGGCGTGTGATCGGTCGCAGAAAGGAGAACGGCCATGACCCAAGTGCCCCACTTTTTGGACCAACGTGCCTATCTCAGTCCCGACCGCCCGGCGGTCTTGACCGATGACACGATTTGGACGTTTTCCGACTTGCGGAAGATGGCGCTGATGGCTAGAGACGACTTGGTACATAGAGGAGTGAAACCAGGCCAAACGGTGAGCCTTTTGGTGGGTAATCGGCCGCTCTCCATGGCGTTGATTCATGCTTTGACCTATTTGCGCGCCGTGGTCGTATTGCTAAATACGCGCCTCGCGCCAAGAGAATTGGTCGACCAAGTCAATCAAGCCCAGAGCCCGTGGTTGTTCTATGATTCACAATTCAGCGATCGGGTAACAGAGATCTTGTCCGGGGTGAAGGCGCAATTAGGGTTGCAGGCGGTCGTTCTCGAGGATCTCTTTGCACGATCTGAAGCTCGACGCTCAGGTGGCCCGAGCAGAGAATCCATCGACTTAGATGATGATCAAGCCTTGATTTACACTTCAGGGACGACGGGTCGAGCCAAAGGAGTGCGTTTGACCTATAAGAATCATTGGTGGAGCGCGGTGGGATCGGTGCTGAATCTGGGTCTTCAGGAACAGGACCGTTGGCTGTTGTGCCTGCCTGTGTTTCATGTCAGCGGACTATCGGTGCTATTTCGGAGCACGATATATGGCATTCCGGTGGTATTGCACGATCACTTTGATCCCGAGCGGGTACACCGAGACCTTCAGCGCCACCGTGTGACCCAGATTTCCGTGGTAGCCACCCAATTGGAACGGATGCTAGATGTTCCGGGAGCTAGTTATCCGGGAACGCTGCGAGTGGTGTTGGTCGGCGGCGGGCCGGTACCGGGGCATCTGTTAGACCGGGCTTTAAAGAGGGGCGTGCCAGTGTATCAGACCTACGGTCTAACCGAAACTGCTTCTCAGGTGGTGACGCTTTCACCCGAATATATTGTCAGCAAGCGAGGATCGGCGGGAAAGCCGCTCTTCTCCGCTGAGCTTGAGATTCGGCAGGGAGGAGAGGTGTTGCCTTTTGACCAGGTGGGGGAGATTCTAATTAGGGGGCCAATGGTGACTCCTGGCTACCGCGCAGCGGCAGGAGTCGAGGGACTCCCGCTGGATGGGGGGTGGCTTCGCACCGGGGATATCGGCCATCTCGACGAAGAGGGATTTTTGTATGTCCACGATCGCCTGCGTGATCTCATCATTTCGGGTGGCGAAAATGTCTACCCTGCAGAGATTGAGGCAGTGCTTTGTGAGCATCCCCAGGTCCTGGACGCGGGAGTGGTAGGCACCCAAGACTCTGAGTGGGGACAGGTGCCGGTAGCATTTATCCAGGTTGAAGCGGAGTCGCAACTGGCCGAGGCAGAGGTATTGGCCTTTCTACGAGAACGCCTGGCTGCCTATAAACTGCCCAAAATGGTATATCAGGTCGATGAAATTCCCAGGAATGCCGGCGGCAAGATCTTGAGGCGGCAACTGGTCCAACGGTTAAGCGCTGGGTCTAGAGACATTGATGAAGATTAGCCGAGTCAGCCTGGTTCAGGTTGCCCTCCCATTAAAAGAACCTTTCGTTACCAGTTGGGGCACGGTAAAACGACGGGCCAGCATCGTTGTCGAAGTGGTGGATGAGGAGGGGCTGGTGGGATGGGGTGAATGCGTTGCGTTTGCTGGCCCATGGTATACCGAAGAGACGATTGAGACCGCTTGGCATGTCATCCGAGACTTTTTGGCGCCGCTGCTCTGGCAGGAACCCATCGGCACCCCAGAGGAGGTATCTTTGCGGTTTTCCCCCGTTCGGGGAAATTTGATGGCCAAGGCGGGAGTCGAGTCGGCTATCCAGGACCTGTATGCCAAGCGGCTCGAACGGCCCTTGGCGCAGTGGCTCGGGGGAGATTTGAAGCCACTGCCGCTGGGAGCGGCGGTGGCCATGAATTCGGTACCGGCGATGTTGGCTGAAATCGATCAGCGTTTAGCCGAAGGCTATCGACAGATTAAGCTGAAAATTGGGCCAGGAAAGGATTTGGTCTATTTAGAGGCAGTGCGTGACAGGTTTCCCGATCTCGAATTGATGGCGGATGCGAATGGGGCGTATTCGCGTAAGGACTTTTCGCAACTGAGGGCCATGGATCACTTGGATTTAAAAATGCTGGAACAGCCGCTTGCTGCCGGTGACTGGTTCGGCCATCGCGATCTCCAAAATCAAATCCATACGCCAATTTGCTTGGACGAAAGCATCCGCACGGAAGACGACCTAGATTTAGCCATAGGCCTTAAGAGTTGCCAGGCGATTAATCTCAAATGGGGGCGGGTTGGGGGCTTGTATCCTGCGCTGAGAATGCTCAAACGCTGTCATCAACATGGCATCGCGGCCTGGTGCGGCGGCATGTTGGAATCGGGCATTGGTCGGGGCCATAGCCTAGCCCTGAGTACGGTTCCGGGAGTCCTATTGCCGGGGGACGTTTCTGCCGCCAACCGCTATTGGGAGGAGGATATTGTGACTCCGGAAGCCACTTTGGTTGATGGCTATTTGACCATTCCCAATGCTCCGGGAATTGGCTATGCGCTCAATCCTAAGCAGTTGGAACGGGTGACCGTAACGCGTCAGGAGTATCGACCCTAGATAGCGAAGGCAGAGCGCCTTTGGCTATGCAGGGAAAAGTCACCACGTGTCCGTTCCCCATCCTCGGAGGCTTTTTGCACACGGGAGCGAGTCGTGAGCTAAAAACGGTGAGCTCCGAAGAAACGCTAGGACACGTGGAACGCATTGAAGTTCTGCCCGATGAGGCATACCCCAGCAGTAGAGCGCCAGCGCGGTGACCGAGCCAATTCAACTGACGGCTCCAGACCTGACCTAAAGGGTGGGGATCGCTATTGGGGCCAAAACAGAGTGAACGACGTGCTGTCATTGTCGGAATGGACGCTGATATCGCCATTTTGACTCTCCATTAAGGCCTTGGCAATCGCTAAGCCCAGTCCGCTGCCAGCGATGTGTCGGGTGCTCCGACCGCGATAGAAGCGATCAAACAGATGGTCCAATTCATCGCTGGGAATCGGGTTGCCATGGTTGGTAACGGTTAGAGCCCAACCACGGGGAACCGCTCCCAGCGTCATTTCAATAGTGGACCCTGCTTGGGAGTACTTGATCGCGTTTTCTACCAAAACCCATAGAGCCCGTCGCGATGCCACGAGATCAGCCGAAACTGGGGCTAAGATGGGCGATCTGAGTTCGTAGGTTACGGTGTGGCCACTGGCCACCGCCTTGGCATCCTCCCCCACTTCCTCGATCAGTTCGGCGAGATTGACCGGGGATAGGTGGTGCTGAGAGTTGCGGGCATGCTCTAAGGTCAGCAGGTTTTCCACTAGGGTAGTCATGTCACCTGTGGCCCGGATAAGCGCTTCTAACGTGTCTTGTTCGGTTTCAGGTTCGATGTGCTCCCAATCGGTCAGGATGTCCAAATTCCCGCGGATGACTTCCAGAGGGGTGCGCAACTGATGAGCGGCTTCCGCCAGTAACATGCGATCTCTCTGACTACGGTCCGCCAAAGTGGTGATCAAACGAGAGAGCACGGTGGCCAGTTGGGTGAAT
The DNA here is from genome assembly GCA_023475835.1 of Bacillota bacterium. Classification (GTDB taxonomy): domain Bacteria; phylum Bacillota; class Sulfobacillia; order Sulfobacillales; family Sulfobacillaceae; genus JAMCVM01. The sequence continues at coordinate 10,110 of JAMCVM010000083.1, forward strand.
TCATCGTTATGGGGTGAGGGAGCGCCGATGGTGGAGTATTGTTGACGATTTAGCATGGATTCGACCGAGCGCGCCATGATCGATACCGGCTGCAGAACGCGGTGGGTGGTCCAACGTCCGAGCAGTGCCCCGGCGATGGTGGCAGCCACCGTGACCGAAGCCATGACCACGATCAGATCTTGGATCAGGTCGCGGTCAGGCCCGAGCGGCCAATCAATGACCCAGCGATATCCGTCGCTTCGTCGGACGAGCCTCCAGGCTAATATGGGCCGGGTCACAATTTGGTTCAGCATCGGCCCGGGTGGAAACGGACTCGAGTTCGGGGAATGCAGAGTGATCTTACCGTTTTTGATTATCCAAATACGTGGATCGATCGTCCGAGTGTATTGCAAAATGATACGCGGACTCGTTCGCGCCAGCTCGGAGAGATTGAGGTAAAATGCCATAGTCTGCGCCTGGGCGGCGTCAAACAAATGAATCCCCACGGCGACCACCACAATCAGCGCCATTGCTACCACTAAAGCGGCGATGGAGAGGGCCGTCTGGGCAGTCAGCTTGGTGCGCAGACTTTGCCACCGAGGGCTTCGGGTGATCGCTCTTAGTCTATGCATCGGTATCCGTTCTGAGCGCGTAACCCACCCCTCTTACAGTGGCAATGGGAACGTTAGCCTCTGGCTGATCGAGTTTTTGCCTAAGATAGCCCACGTAGACGTCGACAATATTCGAGCCGCCAGCATAGCCCCAACCCCAGACCCGTTCTAAAATCATGTCGCGGGTGAGGGTAATCCCCGGGTTTTGCATGAAATAGTGAAGAAGATCGAATTCTCGACGCGTGAGTTCTACGGCTCGGCCGTCTATTTTGACTTCTCGCCGCAGTGGATAGAGCTCTAATGGACCGCGGCGAATGGCGCTGTCCTGGCTGACCATGGTGTGAGGGCGTCGAATTAGGGCGCGCATGCGCGCCAAAAGTTCACTGGCGGCAAACGGTTTGACCAAGTAGTCGTCTGCCCCAGAGTCCAATCCGCGGACCCGATCTTCCACCGAGTCGCGAGCGGTTAGAACCAACACGGGCACCTCAGATACCTGTCGCAGCGACTGACAGACTTGAAGCCCATCGCAGTCAGGCAGCGACAAGTCCAAAATCACCAAATCGTACGTGCCGGCTACCGCTTCGGACAATCCCTCGCGACCGGTGGACCGCCAGGCAACCGTCCATCCTGCGTGTCGAATTTCAAGGGTCAAAAGCCTCGCGACTCGCTCGTCGTCTTCGATGACCAGTGCATTCATGTGGCCGATGCCTCCTAAGATTAGGAAAATGAGAAGCGACTTCAGCGGTTCGAAGTTACCTCTAAATTATAGCCGGAAATTACGGAGCATATCGTTTTGGTCGAGGTCATAGGGTGTAGGACGAGAGGGAGGAATGGGCCATGCAACCGCAAGGATGGAGTCGGCGGACGAGGCAAAGCACGCTCATGATTGCTGCTCTAGCGTTGGTGGCGGGTCTCGTGGGAGTCGCATCCCATTGGACGGGGCCGATTCGCCGCTGGGATCGGGATCTACTCGGCACTGTAGCGAGAGATGGGAATGTTTTTAGGCGTGCGGCAAGCATTCCTTCGAAGGCCAGAAGCCTGATGCGGCCCTTGGCACCAGGACTGGTGCTTGGCTATCTTTATGACCCCAAGGCGACAGCCCAAGCCTTAGATCAGCTGCGGCAATTGGTACCGGTGGTCACCGGGATTGCCGCTGACTGGTATTCGGTGAGTAGTTCAGGTGAACTCACGGGTCAGACGCAACCTCAAGTGATGGAATTTGCTCAGGCGCATCACTTGACCACACTAGCGGTCATTGAGCAAACCGATCCGTCGGTGTTAAATGCATTGATTCAAGATCCAGTAGCCGAGGCGATCAGCCAAAATGAGATGTTAACGATGGTCGAAAGTGACGGGTTTGATGGGGTCAATCTCGATTGGGAAGGCATTCCTGCGGGCGACCGAAACCTTTTTAGTCGCTATGTCGGCGAACTGGTTCGACTCTTTCATCAGCATGGATTTTACGTCACGCTCTCCGTGCCTCCCGAAACCTCGAATCAGCCCCAAGATAGCTGGACCGGTGCCTACAACTACCGCGTACTCGGCCGCGAAGCCGATCTCTTAATGATTATGGCCTATGATCAGCATTGGGCTGGAGGCCCGCCGGGCCCCATTGCCTCAACCAGTTGGGTGCGATCTGTTCTCGCATTTTCGGTATCGCAAGTGGCTCCAGACAAGGTGATCCTTGGAATTCCGGGATATGGATACGACTGGTCGGGTGAAGGCGCAGTCGCGCTCACGTTTGCTCAAGCGCAGCAATTAGAGCAAGCTTACGCGCCTAAATCAAATGCCAACCACTTTCAGTATGTCCAAGGGGGCGTACTTCATTCTGTCTGGTTTGAAAACACCCAATCGTTTTTAGGCTCGGTTCAGTTGGTTACGGGATTCGAATTGAGGGGCATCGTGCTCTGGCGGATCGGCATTGAAGACCCGAAAATATGGGACTTTTTGGAGTAGACGGCTCGATGCTGAACTGTAAATAATTGGCAGTAGCTTTTTGCGAAGGATGTCCGTATAATAAGCAAGTTGTCGTTGGGCGGGAAGCACTGGGGTTGACAGATAGACCTCAGGCGTGTAAAATCTCGTCTTGCGACCCGGTCCTTGAAAACTACATCGTCAGAATCGAAACACTGTATATCACGATTACAGCGTATGGGCCAGC
>JAMCVM010000228.1 GCA_023475835.1 Bacillota bacterium
ATCGTTCGCGTTTCAACCCACCCAAACGCTCAGCCAATGTAACGTAAATGGTCAGGAGCGAACTTAGGACAGAGGCAAAGTGGTCTTACGGAAAATCGCCGGCCCGGGCACACGCTCGTTCGCCTATCACCGATTCTAGTGAACATATAAGGAGAGGATACCATGGAACCAGAAACATTGCTCCTCGCGAGCGACGGCAGTCCCGGAGCCTTGGAAGCGGCCGACTGGGTGCAAACACATTGGAGTACCGCGAATCACCGGGTCGTGGTCGTCGTCGTGGCGACCGACTCTACGGGGGAGACGGTCGGCGACCACAATATGCAGCCGATGCTCGGTCTTGCGGCCAACAGCAACCTGAGTATGCAGCCGATGATGGCTAATGTCAGCATTGGGGGCATGTGGATGACTGTGCCGGAGCCCACCCAAGACACTCAAGACACCTATCCTTCGCATTTAATCCAAGCGCATGCTCAATTACAGGCCACGATGGCACGCTTGCATGGGTTTGCCGAGATCCAAGGCCGCGTGCAAACTGGACAGGGCCAGGTCGTGAACGGCATCCTAGCCGCTATGGAAGAGATTACTCCCACGCTGGTAGTGGTCGGCCGACGGGGACTGAACCGGCTCGAACGCTGGGTCTTAGGGAGCGTTTCCCAAGCGATGTTGAACCAAAGCACGGTGCCGGTCTTAGTGATTCCGACAGACACCCCACCGCCCTAAGCGGTGGAATCTGAAACGACAGGCCGACACCCTAGCGCGAAAAAAGAAAGAGGCCGATTGATCCTCCAAGCCAGCCAGGTATGTGTCATTCCAACGCTACCTGGAACCAGGCTTTTGAGGAGCCGAGGGACCGTGTTGCTAGGTTCGGCCCCCGTGAAAGACTACACTTGGTTCCCAATCTTACCGTGCGAACACGGCCGCCTCCGCCTACGAGCTTCTCCACAATGTAGGCAAGGTGAGAAAGCAGGCTGGATGAGAGACCCCGTCACCCTAAGAGTTTAGGAGGAACTTCCCATGCTAAATGACGTGAGTATCGTAGAATCGATGATCGCGGATGCTCCGATGTTAATCCGACCTGAAGCCGTTCCTATTCTCGATGAAATTCTTGACGATTCCGTCTGGAACATATTCTACTTATGGGGAGCGCCGGGTATGGGCAAGTCGCATACGGCTCGCGCATTGGGCGAGGTGTTAAGGAGGCGGTCACATCGAATTCTTCACACCAGTGGCCATCAACTTAAGGATGAAGAGGACCTCTTGCGCGCGATGGTCCACACCTTGGACATGAGTATCGAGCGGCCGATATCCGTCACCCTTTGTCTGAAGATGCTTGAGACGCTACGCCGTGATGGACCGCTGCTTTGGGTGTTCGACGATCTCGATGCCAGATGGTCTGGCCAAAGGTGGTTTACTTCGATGATTCTAGAGACGGCACGGCGCACCATCCCCATTCTCCTGATTGGCGCGGAAGCGCCTGCACGGATGTGGCCCGGCGAAGCCTATTTTCAGGGTCGGCTGCACACGGTTCGAATGAATCCACTCGATGCGACCCATTCGAAGAGTTTGCTGATCCAGCGAAATATTACCGATCCGGATACGATCCAACTCGCTTTGGGGATTGCCCAAGGGATACCGCAGACGTTGGTGACCATTGCCGATGGCATGTCGTTGGCCATGGAAAAGTGTCCGCGTGCCGACGTTCCCCTTGCGGAACAGCACCTGGAACTGCCAACCTACATCATCGAGCAACTATGCCATCCGGGGTCGAGGCGTCTAGCATGGCGTGCGGGACAAGGCGAAAGCGGGAGCGATACGCTCCTGGCAGCCGCCTCTCTGGTACCGAAATTTACTCTGGATCTTATGATATCGATGGTCGGCCCCGAACTCGTACGCAAATATTGGGTCGCATTCACCCGATTAGCATGGGTTCAAACCTATCGCGAGGGATATTACGCCCTATCCCCCGTCCTTCGGTTGCATATTAATAACACCGTTCAGAAGGTACGCCCGTGGTCATGGGAGCAGTGGGCGAACGCGGCCGTCCATTTTTACCTTCAACAGCTTCATAGCGGTCGCCTAGATATCACTCAGGTGTGGGGCCTAATCGGCGGCTTAGCAAGGAATCGGCTAGCGACTACGCCCTTTTTTAGCGATGCGTCGGATGATCACTGGGATTTCACCTGGGAAGAGCGTCCCGCATCCTCCAATCGAAGGATCCACGCTTTAGTGCGCAGAGATCAACAAATCTTCGCCGAAGCCCGCGGCTGCATCGATGGACACGGGGTGTTGCATCTTCAAGAGTTGCCACAGTGGTCAGAATCCTCTGCAGCGACCTCTCGACTTGTGTACGGGGCGGCGGCATACTTTCACCGGTTTTCGGAAGTTCACTGGACATCTCCACCCGACAGCACTGTGGCGGGACTGTTAGACCTACTGCGTTTCGATCTCTTTCTACCCGACGAACACCGTTTGCAGGTTCCGGGATTAGCCGTTGAGGATTGGCTTCAATCCGTACTCCTTCAGCCACAAGCCGTGGTGCCCACGGACCCAGTTCAAACGGTGCAAACGGTTTTACAGGCCATTCGAGACGGCCAAGAAGATTTGGGGCACACGGTGCAAACGTTTTGGGACGGTGTGGGCGGAACCACGTCGTTCCGCACGTGGTTTTTAGACGCGCTGTGTTCTCTGAACGCAGAGCGACCACTCATCGAAAAGCCTCTATTGGAGATGTACTATCTTGATCATCGGGGCACCCATGAAGAACTAGCCGAACTGTTACATGTCTCCTCCGCCACATATTTTCGAAATCAGCGCGCTGCACTCGAAGCCCTAGCAGCTTCGGTGTTCCCGTAACGGAGTCGCTCAGGAGGCACTGGAGCTCGTAGGTTGCATGGCCCAGTGCCACTATGCAGACAAACGCTCGATGTTGCGTCTGGGCCTCGGAAGCCGCCGAGGTCCCGCTAAAACAAGTCTGTCACCCTAGTATAAATAGCGGCGAGAATCCACGTCTATCACAGAAGACGCGAGACCTACAGAGCCTACTATCGTCCGACGCACCAAAATACCGGGGATGGATCACGCTGCCATTAGGCTTCTTTACCCTCCCTAAATGAAACGTCACATCATTTCGCTGCTCGCTTCCGATTGCTAGGGGAGCATGTGCTTAGAAACCAAAAACAGCATGAGCATCCTGGGTCCTAGGCTTAGTGGTCGGCCATGATGGCAAAGACTTCGTCCACGGCCCCAATGGTCTGTTCGACATCTTCTGCGCGGTGTTGCGCCGAGATAAACCACGCCTCGAAACGGCTAGGAGCAAGATATATCCCACGGGTCAACATCAACTGGTGAAATCGAGCAAACTGAACCGCATCGGCCCTTTGTGCGCTCGCGTAGTCCACCACCGCCATCGATCCGAAAAAGAGGGTAAACGCCGAACCCACCCGATTGATGGTCACTTCCAAACGCCGGCGCCGGGCTCGATCTAAAATCGCCTGAGCCAAGTACTCGGCGAGATTCGCCATGGTCGCATAGGGGCTCTCAGTGCGCAGTACCGAAAGCGTCGCCAACCCCGCCGCGGCAGAAAGTGGGTTGCCCGCCAGCGTTCCGGCTTGAAACATACCCCCTAAAGGAGCCACCTGACCCATCAGATCGCGTCGACCGCCATAGGCTCCCTGAGCCAATCCTCCGCCAATCACCTTGCCTAAGGCATAAAGATCGGGGATTACCCCCAGAGCCTCAGCCACGGCCCCATAACGAAAACGATACGCCGTAATCACCTCATCGAAGGCCAAGAGCGCACCGTACTGATGGCTGAGTTCGGCCAAGCCCTCAAGATAGCCAGGAGCCGGCTCCACAATCCCCATGTTGCCCACAATGGGCTCGGTCAGCACCAAAGCCACCCTCGGCCCATGGGTTCGCATGACCCTAGCGACGGCCTCTAGATTATTATAGGGCAGCGTGATGACGTCTTGCGTCACTCCAAGCGGAACTCCCAGGCTAGCCTCTCCGCCGCCGGTAGCGACACCAGACCCGGCCTTGGCCAACACGGGGTCGGAGTGGCCATGATAGGTTCCTTCAAATTTAACCAAAAGATTGCGACCGGTCACCGCCCGGGCGAGCCGAATAACCGACATCACGGCTTCTGTGCCCGTGGTGGTCAACCGTACTTGTTCCACACCGCGCACAGAACGAACCAATTCTTCGGCCAACAAAATCTCCACGTCCGTCGGCGTTCCTAACAGAGATCCCAATTTCATCTGATGCTCAACGGCAGCCACCACCCGAGGGTGCGCATGGCCTAAAACCAAGGGACCAAACGCGGCCAGATAATCAATATAACGACGCCCGTCCACGTCGAATAGATGAGCACCTTGGCCACGGGTCATGACCGGGGGAGTCCCCCCGCCAACCGCGGCAAATGACCGGGCGGGTGAATTCACTCCACCCGAGATAGCCACCTGAGCGCGCTTAAACCACTCCTCCGACTCCACCACAACACTCCTCCCGTAAATTCCCTACCGTTTCTGCCGAAAAACATGATACTCTGAGTCCTAAAGGACCAGTCCTTGACCGAGCGTAGACGATGGCTAGGGCTACATCGCTTAGCCAGGTTAGAACCGCCAAAACCTCATCCCTAAGGAGATTTGCCATGGCCACACCGCTGACACTTCGCACCCGAACCCCTCTCATCGGAATTGGGGCGGGAATTTTAGCTGCGGTGATCGCGCTAGGCGTCTACTTTGGCTCATCGTATATTTCGCGCCACGACCAACGTACCACCGAGCTCACCCGGGTGGCGCAAAAAGTGTTGACACTTGAGCTCAATCTGGGGAAGTGGCCACGAGCCCGTTTGGTTTCTCCGGCGTCGGCATATCGGCCCTTTGACCGTTGGCTGGTCCCAAAGAGCCAAGCCGCCTACTGGACCCAGTGGGTCTTGAATCAAGACCTCGCCGTGGCGCACGATAAGCCCCAAATTCGGCTGGCGGCGGCCCATTGGTGGACCCGACGAGTGCCCACTCTCTCCTCCCATAAGACTTACACCACCGTTTTGCTCAATGTCTACTGGTGGAAAAAGTTTGATCCTAAGGGCGAAAGCACCGGTACCGCCAAGGTCGCCATCAATCTCGAGAAGACTCGGCGGGGATGGGCAGTCAACGGCATTTTTTGGGACAGCAATCCCGGAGCCGGCCCAGATCAACCCGACTCCTTCGCATATGACTTCGATCATTTGGTTGGAGCCACCGTACCGCCCCAAGGCGACCCCCCGCCGCTCAGACCTCGGGTGAATAATCCGTAAGTCGCATCATCCGATTTTCAATGCGTTCTGCTAGCGGGCCATCCACTTCCGTCGCCTGTTTGGCACGAATCCACTCGGGATCGCTCTGAAAGGCATTCCACCGTCGATCGCGTTCGCCCATATCAGGATATCGGAGGATATAATGCAAGCGCTGATTGTCGCCAATGGTTTCGACGAAAAATCCGACGACCTCGATCTCATAGCGGGCAAAAAACCCAAGCGTCACTTCTCTAAATCGGCGATGCAGCGCCTCCATTTTTCCCGGGACCGCTACGTACGTTCTCCATTCATACACCATGCTTTTGTCCTCCATTCGTGGCTCTACTCATCCCATTTGCCATTGTAGCGTAATCCCATCGCTTTATCCGCTCTCCGTAGTCAATACTTCGCGAGCCGCTAAGTCCCCGCTGCGCACCGCGCCTTCGAGGCTCGCTGGCCACCCTGTATGCGTCCAATCTCCAGCCAGATAGAGTCCTCTCAACTCGGTATGGGCCCGAGGCCGAGCCTGGCCCGCCCCTGGGCTGGCCCGAAAGGTAGCATGGGGTTGAACCACGACCCGCTGACCAAGCAGCGGAGTTTTTCGGGTAGCCGGAAGAGCCCGCTCCAGCGTCGCTCTGAGTGAATCCAGCAGTTGGGCACGCATCCGCCCCGGAGCCATCGGGGCGTCGCTCACCGATATCCCGAGGAGCCTGCCATCATCTACTCCCCCGGGGTCAAAAATGGCGCCTCGGTTAAAGACAAAGGGGTTGATGGCGTCTGCCACCGCAAACACGGTTCCCTGCCATACCGGTTCTTGAAACAAAAGGTACCAGTTCAGGATGCCGCTCCACTCAAAATCCAGTCCTGCTGCAAACTCTGCATGCCGTGCCCATGTCATAGGCAAAAGGCGCTGCAATCCATCATGAGGAACGGCGGCAATCACGGCCCTCGCCGCGATGTGAGCGCTATTTACCACCACCCCGGTCACCCGTCCTGCGTCCACCTCTATCGCTTCTACGGTCGAACCTAAGCGCACGACAACCCCCTGGCCCAAGAGATCAGCGATCATGGCATCAGCTAGGTCTTGCAGCGGGCGAGTAAAGAAGCCCAGGCGAGCGGCTCGATGGCTGGGGAGCACGCCCAGACGAAAGGCATTCAGGGCTTCTTCCGCACTCAGACGGTCGGCGCGACAATTCAGCACCGAGACCCCCACTAAATCCCACAAACGTTCGATGGCAATGCGGCTTTGGTGATGTGCGCCAAGCCATCCCGCAAAGGTCTGATGGTCTAGAATTTGAGTTCCGGACTGGCCTCGCATACGAAGTCCGATACTCAATGCGCGCAAGCGGTCCGCAAATGGCAGAGCGCGGTATCCCAAAAGACCTGGCAACAGATGCAAGGGCCCGTGAAGCCCTGAGTGGCTATACAAGCGAGTCCACACATCCTCAAAAAACACGGGCAAATCCAGTGCCGGTTGAAATCGAACCGCCGCATGGCAACCCAGGTCGTCAATCAGGGTCTGCATTGCCGTGCAGCATCCAAGCAGGACGTGCTGTCCGTTATCCAACACCCGACCGGTCATCGAGTCCGCGAAGCTAAACGCCCGACCGCCAGGGTATGGATTGCGTTCTATGAGAACCACCGCGGTTCCAGCCAGGGCCAAAGCTCGTGCCGCAGTCATGCCAGCCCACCCGCCACCAATGACGATAACCGGTGTCTTCATCCCACGGATCGCCGTTTCCATAATAACGATGCCGCCATCCAAGTTTTTTCCATCGTCGAAAGTCCAATCCTAGTTCCGAATACGTCATAGTCTCGGGATTCGATTTTGCTCAAAAGTTTCTTGTACAAGCCATACAGCATGGCCGTCGACCATTTGGCATCGGCGTCGACCAGACTAATCAACCCTCCTGCCTTTGCATAGTAGGCGTGAGCTCGGTGTGCCTGCTCCGCCATCAGGGCTCGAAAACTCGCCGTTCGTTCACGACGAGACAATGCCTCCAGGCTGTATCCGGTCTGCTCAAAGTCGTTCAAGGGAAGATACACCCGACCGCGTTCCCAGTCTTCCTCCAGGTCGCGCAAGATATTGGTCAACTGCATCGCTACGCCTAAATCAACTGCCAGAGGTCTTGCACTTTCGTCGTGATAGCCAAATATCTCCAGGCAGAGTTCACCAATCGTTCCCGCGACTCGTTGACAATAGAGCAGCAAGTCGTCAAATGTGTCGAACGGCTGAGCCTCGAGGTCCATCAGCATCCCTGCTAAAAGTTCGCGAAAGCACCGCTCCGGTAAATGGAAGCGACGAACGCTTTCGCCCAAAGCGACCACCACCGGGTGGGAATCTTGGCGGTAACGGGCGTCTAAAGCTCGCTCCAACAACTCGCCAATATAGCCGAGGGCGTCATGAGCCGAACCCGTTGCCTCACCATCGACGGCATCGTCAGCCAGACGGCTCCATGCATAGAGTGTATAGATGGCCTCGCGTTTAGGCTGTGGCAAAAGCCGCATCCCGTAATAAAAGGTGCTGCCCGATCTCCGAACTAAGTCGCGACAGGTCGCATACGCTTCGTCCACGGTCACGGCCGGCTCGCCTCCCCGCTAAACCATACCCGCCAAACAATACCGAGCTTCGCTGCCCGACTGACCTCTGGTCGACCCGCCAGGGGATCGCAGCCCTGAGCCCGAATGGCGTTTAAGATCGCCTGTCCACCCAGGCGATACAGTTTGAGTTGCCAAGCCAGGCGCCTCGGCACCATGGTTTCCAAACGCGCTCCTCGCTTTAGCCAGACTTCGGCCCGATCGACTTCGAAGGCAATGAGTTGGCGCACTGCCTCGGAACTCGGTCGCATCTTTAGAGCCGAAGCACTCACCCCAAATCGATGACAATCCTCTTCCGGAAGATAGCACCTGCCGGCCGCTAAGTCGCGGTCTAAGTCCTGCCAGAAGTTGGTCAGTTGTAAGCCCGTGGACACCGCGTCGGCTAGACGCCTCCGTTCATCATCTCGAAAGCCGAACAACGCCAGCACCAGATGCCCGACCGGATCGGCTGAGTGCCGACAATATTCGAGAAGATCGTCAAAAGTGAGGTATCGAGACCGTACCTGGTCCCGTCGATTGGCTTCAATCAACGCCAAAAAGTCCTCTATCGGTAAGTGGAAGAGTCTAATCGTCTCCGCCAATGCCCGAAACTCGGGCGTACGCGCCTGATTCTCAAACGCTCGACGAAGTTCCTCTTCAAATGCCTGCAATGCCGCCAAGCGATCGCCAGAATATTCATCTCCGAGATCGTCTACCCCCCGACAAAACGCGTATATCGCCCAAAAATGGGGTCTAAGCCGTCCGGGCACAAAATAGGACACCACATTAAAGTTTTCATAATGCTTAAGCTGCTCCCGGCATCGCAGAAAGTCAGCTTGGCGTGCCTGCGACATTGCGCCCATAGGTCCCCCTCACCCCAGTTCCTAATCCATTCTTTCGCGGTGAAAACCAAAATCCCTGCAACCTCTTAACTAGCCCCTAGATAGCATGATGGTCAGCCCTGGTCAATCCCAGCGTTTGCGAGCTACACGACAGGCAGATGGCCATATCTACCATTTAGTTGCCGCACCGGTAAAAAGAAGCCTGGCCCTATATGAAGTATACCGATATCTGGGCTGGGACGGTCGTGATCGCCTACGAAAGCCGGTCCGACCGCTTTCGGTCTCGATCGGACGTTTATTTCAATCCACGCCCCCCGTGAGGAGTGCGACCCAGCTATACTGCCCGCGGGTCAAACTTTCGGTTTTGACAAGCCGCTGAACCTCGGAATAAAGAGTCGGAACGGGACATGTTGAGTGCCTCCGTCCTGTGCCGATTTGAGAACAGACAAACCTAGGTCCTTCCGCCCAGACCCGTCGGACTCCGTGGGCTTAGGGTAAAATCGCCTCATTTTCTCTGGCTCGCAGGGAGAACCATGGCTAACCCGCGGATCGAACGCCATCAAAATCTTGGGATTGGGATGACTGAAATACGAGGATTGAAGAGGTCCGTACGCATAACCGTCCAATGACCCAGGTGTTATCCTGAAAAAATGGTGAAAAAGGTGAAACGGAAGAGGAGGATCTCCCTGGTAGCCGCGATGGATCATGGCCGCGTGGTCACATCCGAGCAGCAGACCATCATCGAGCAAGCCCGTCATTCTTTTCCTTGTCGTCGGCCGATGAAAAGCTATGTGGTGCGATATATTTTGGAACAAGGACTGGATGCCATGGACGCGGAAACAATGGCGTGGGGGTAACCATCCAGCGGCTCCGGAGGCGCGCTAGTGCGCATCTTGGCCATTGCGAATCAAACGAGTGGCGTTGGGAAGACGCCTTTATTGGCTATATATTTATCGCTGATCCCAAAATCCACCGGATACCCCTTGGGAACGGTTCGCATGCAGGGATTGAAGTCGTTGAACAACGTAGAATGAACTTGTGCAGGACGCGCATCCCCGATGGGCCTGCTCCAGTATCCCGAACGAGACGGGCTCAACCAAACGCTGGTTGCCACACTCCTTTGTCCTCTGCGTCGATGCCAAATGTTTGCGAGTACGCTGTGTCTCGCACTGCCAGGATATGGTCCCGGAGCAATGGATAGAGGGCTCCGCTTGCGGCCAGCGATCGCACGTCGCGATCGTAAAGATTCACGACATACGGTTGCGCCCTATGAAGTAATTCGCTTAGATTCTTGGGAGCGTGTTCGCCATTTAACGCCGTCAATAGGTCGTTTGCCTCATGATGATACAGCACGAGCACCGACCGCCCGGCGTTTGAAATCACCTGGAAGTATCGTTCAGCAGTAGCAAAGGATGGTGGGGCCACAATGGGCGGGGCGGCATCGTAACCATGACGATAGGCTTGAAAGAGCGCAGTAGTATTGTTGAGGAGTTCGAGGAGGGTCTTGTTCAACTCGGGGATCGGATAATCGAGTTCCCTTCTGAATTTGATGAAAGTAATACCGAAAAAAGGTTTTCATGGCTACAGGGGACAGCAAATCGTTGCCAAACCCCGAAGGATGGGACGCAAATTCGTTGAGCACCCGCTGAGTGATTTCGGCCCCGATGCGAGGTTCCGGGAGGTGATCTAAGACTTCATCCGACGATTGGATGATATAGACCGTTCTGACCGGATCGTCTCCATGGCGGTTGCATCATCCGCTGCTTGAGCGATGGAATCCAGCCCCGCGAGGGCGCGTTGCAAAATTACCGCACTGCTCAGACATTTCTCGGCGCAACTGATTGATGGGCTGGTCGGAACCCTCTTGGGCTGCGTAGAAATGTACTTGATTAACTACTGCGCGGTAACTTCTCTCAAAAAAGTCGCGGTGATCGGTCAGCCACGGCTCATGGCCGTTTTCTTCAAACTGCCGCGCATCGGTCCGATCGGCATCAATTAGACAACTAAAGATATATTTGACCAGCAGCGCCGAGGCAATCGGATGCAAACACGCCGTCGTATTTCTTCAACCGCCGCCATAACCTCCGTTGTTGCCTCAGAGAAATCTTAGCCTCTCGCCTCGCCCCCTTCCCACGGTTTGGGACACTCCACCCACCCAGGTGGCGCCAGCCTTGATGCTGGCCGATGATATCGCACATCCCTTAGCCGCCTCTTTGGCCTAACTCCTTATGAAAGATGATGATCACTTCTCGGCAGTGATATCGCTCGCGCAACTCCTCTCTTCGCACTTTGACTTCCGAATACCTGGCAATTGCCACCCGCTCTATTTCCCGGTAATCATCGTCTTTGGCCACCAGTTGAATCGGTATGTACCCATTTTTGAGGTAAAACGCCTCCACTGCACGCTGATCCGCCGACCCTACGCCCATAGCATGATACCCCAAGTCTTCGGCCATGCGTTCCAAGGCCTTAAGCATTTGCGTTCCAATGCCTTGTCGAGCATAACCTTTTTCGTGGTCCAAATTGACTGCAATGCCTTGGAGAGTCGCCGTATCTCCCACCTGAGCTGATGGACTGGCATAAGCCACCCCGACCACATCGTCGCCATCGACGGCAACCATATAAAGGTGCGGACTTCGGTCGACGCGGGCAAGAAACTGAGCAAACGTTTCGCGATCCAGATACTCCCATTGGAGGCTATACGCCTGCTCATAATCTGACGGACCAATCACTCGGATGACTCGGTTCATTGGCTATCCCCTTTGCTCTGACGATCGACGATGGCTAATCTCCCAATCTCGATTATATCCTGCGCGCGGGTCATAGTTTTCGTTTTTGGGAGAACGCCATCGTGTTAGAAAACCATTATGCAGCAAGAGTTTAGACGCCAACAGCCTTGGCATCAAACCGTCAAATTTGACCCGCGCGCAGTATACGTTTATCGGCACCGATCCTTGAAGTCCATGGAATCGATAAAATGGCTCACTCATCCACTTTTTGACGTCAATCCCAATCAATGATATGATACAATATGGATGGAAGGTCTCTACAGGAAGAGGTCGTTTCCAAGTGGATCGAGGGGTGACGGCGCAAGTTGTCGTCCCGATAAAGGTTGAGTCGGTCGGATTTCTCGGAAGTTCCCCCACTTTTTTCTCAGATTAGGGTGTAGATTTGTCGATTCAATAGCGATCGTCCATAGTCTATGCAATGATTCTTTCAATGGCAGAGAAAAACATCTTTCTTCGTCCTTGATCAAATCATGTGATCTCGTCAATTCAGCCGAGATTGATAGGGTGTTGTCGCGTCGCGCTGGCTTCGCACCGCATCCAGTACCCGCTACTGCGTCGTTCACCAAGCTTTTACCGTTTTGTATTCCTTCATCATGATCACTTCTCTCGCGTTCGTACCATTTGTTCTATGCAGGAGGTTCTCATCATGATTCGTGCTACAGACAAGCGCTCAATCGTCTTTATCGGAACTAGTCTTCCGCGAATCTGTGGACTTGCCACGTTTTCCCAAGATCTCATCCGTGAATTTGCCCATATTCCAGATTTTAATCCACCGCGCGTGGTCGCCGTCAATGATCATCATAAGCGCTACGTCTATGCCAAGTCGGTGATGGCTCAAATTGATCAACAAGTGCGTCAAGACTATGTACTCGCGGCAGAAAAGATAAATTACGCCTCGACAGATCTCGTCATCATCCAGCACGAGTTTGGCATCTACGGAGGCGCCTCGGGGGAATACATCCTAGATCTGGTGGAAGCTCTCACCGTACCTTTCATTGTGATCTTGCACACCGTGCTAAAAACCCCGACCACCAAACAACGACAGATCGTCCTTCAACTGTCCCAATTATCCGTGCAAACCGTAACCATGGCACATAATACCGTGACCGATCTTATCACCACCTATCAACTTGATGCCCAAAAAATCAGTGTGATCCCCCATGGGGTGCCTTCGGTGCTCACGGAAACGCGCGAGGTCTTGAAACGTCAACAAGGATTCAAAGATAGCCAGGTCGTCTCCACCTTTGGCTTTCTAAGCCCAGGTAAAGGCATCGAGTACGGCATTCAGGCCATGGCGAAAGTGGTCCATAGACATCCCGACGCGCATTATCTAGTTCTCGGCGAAACCCACCCCGTGGTGCAAGAAG
>JAMCVM010000028.1:0-11972 GCA_023475835.1 Bacillota bacterium
GAGATGGTGTCCCCGGCAGGATTCGAACCTGCGACGCCGGGATTAGAAGTCCCGCGCTCTATCCTCTGAGCTACGGGGACGCTTAACTGGTCGGGGCGACAGGATTCGAACCTGCGACCCCTTGCTCCCAAAGCAAGTGCGCTACCAAGCTGCGCTACGCCCCGACACCGGACACGATAACAGAGTCCATGGTATCACGGCCCTGAGCACACGTCAATGGCGTTCAACACTGACAAAAATCGAGCCTGCCACCAAGACAAAGAGAACAGCACCTGCCAGTTCATGCCAGTTAAAGGAAGAGAGCACTAAAGCCACCGCTAAGCTAACAAAGGCCATTAGCACCAACTTAGGATCGTCTACGAAGAGACCATACACTTCCCTAAGCCACTTCACGCTGCACCACCCCCCGCTTCAAGCGCCCTACCGAAACCCAACTGGTTAAGAGGTAGAGGGCAATCAGAAAGACAATGGAAAGATCGCCCAGCGGCCAATGAACACCTAGGGCCGATCCGGCCCAATATGTTCCGAAACTGGTCAACATCACGCCAACCACAAACTTCATGACATTTTCTGGCACGCGGGTCAATGGTGCTCTGAGCGCTAAGCCTAAGGACAGCACCACCACCAAGCCCAGTCCCGCTCCCAAGATGGCGCTAGGATATGCCTTGCCTGCCGAGCCCATGGTCAACACAATGACCACCACTTCCAAGCCTTCTAAGAAGACCCCATTGAACGCGGTCGCCTGGGCTTCAAAGGCTCCCGCTTGCTGGCTCTTGAGTCGAGTAACCTCCTTGTCAAACAGTTGGCTTTCGTCATGCAAAGCCTTCTTGCCCGAAAAACGCAAGATCGCCTTTCGAATCCACTTCAGGCCAAAGAGCAGCAACAAGACGCCAATGACTCCGCGAAGAACGTCGATGGGGACCACGCGCAAGATGGCAAAGCCCAAAATCAATACCAACGCAATTAGCGCCAGCACGGCAAAAGCCGTGCCGCGCAACGCGGGCCTAAACCCATTGACCGTTCCCACGGCCAAGACAATGGTCAGGGCTTCAATAAATTCCACCGATGCGGCCAAAAACGCGGCCAATAAGACATAGTAATCCATGGTATCACCTCCGTACACCCATCTTCAGGCTCTATTATATCGGAGCTAGCGGCAACGCATGTGAAGCTTAAGCAAACCTTTGGCAAGAAATTTCGACCATGCGCTCCGGCGCGCCCTTTAGCTTAAACGCTAGCGTTAACCGAGGCCCGCTGGTGGCGGCCCGCAGATCTCGATGAGTTGGCGCACAGCCCGCCCGCGATGCGACCAGCGGTCCTTCTCCTCCGCTGGCCACTCGGCTAAACTGGTGGTGCCGTCCACGCTAAAAATTGGATCTACACCAAATCCTCCCTGCCCCTTGGGGAAGGTCAGTATCGTGCCCTCGAGCACGCCTTGGCTGGAGGCGATTTCCCGCCCTTGGCCGTCTACCACCACCAACACCGCCACCATCCGGGCGCCCCGCCTGGCTACCGGCACGTCCATCAGCCGGAGCAAAATCTCCCGACTGTTCTCCCAAGCGGACTCGCTGACAAATCGGGCCGAATGAATCCCCGGCGCCCCATCCAGCGCCTCTACCTCGACTCCGGAGTCGTCCGCCAACGTGGCCATCCCGGTGGATTTCGCGACATGCACCGCCTTTAAGCGGGCATTCTCCCAATAGGTTGACCCGGTCTCTTCTACCAGATCCTGGTCGGTCGCATACGGGGCTTTGACCACGATCTGATAGGGACTGAAGAGTCGTTGAAACTCCCTCACTTTTCCCGGATTATGACTAGCCAAGAGTAACTCAGCGGGCAGCAATCAAATCCTCTCCTCCAGCAAAAGCCTCGCGGCCAGCGGCGATGATCCGATCCACCCCGCGCTCGGCGACATCTAAGAGTCGGTTAAACTCCTGGCGATCAAAGGCCCCGTGTTCGGCCGTGCCTTGGATTTCCACCAATTGATGACCACCCAACATGACCACATTGACATCGACCCCGATTTGCGAATCTTCTATGTAATTCAGATCCAAGAGGACCTGGCCGTTTTGAATGCCGAGACTAACCGCCGCCAACCGGTCATTAATGGGAGGCGCCGTAAACTTCACCCGCTGCCCCACCCGGGTCAGTGCCTGCAACAAAGCCAGGAAGCCTGCGGTAATGGCCGCGGTGCGAGTCCCGCCATCGGCTTGAATCACGTCGCAGTCAATCAAAATGCTGCGCTCCCCTAATGCCTTGGCATTGACCGCTGCCCTAAGCGAGCGCCCGATCAGGCGTTGAATCTCCACGGTGCGCCCTTGTTGGCGTCCGCGCGCCGCTTCCCTCACGGTTCTTTCTTGGGTCGCTCGAGGCAACATGCCATACTCTGCCGTAATCCAGCCTTGTCCCTGGCCCCGTAAAAAGGGAGGCACTTTGTCTTCAACCGTCGCCGTCACCAAGACCCGGGTGTTGCCTAATTGGATGAGACAGGAACCTTCAGCCCAGGCATTATAGCCCATGACCAATTCCAAGGGACGTAAGTCTTCAGGGTTTCGTCCATCTGCGCGTGACACCGGCATACCTCCTTAGAATCCGAAAAATCCTCCCATCCGAATTGGTCTGGGAGGACAAACTTGGTGGAGGCGGGGACGTGCTGCCCGTCCCGTCCGAGAACATGTTCCGAAGGATTTCTACGGGTGTAGCTCTGAGATTATTCTCGTCACTCCCAACAGCCCAGAGCACCATTCGGAGTGAACCAGCCCTTCGTTTCCCCGCTAGTGCAGGCGGTCCTCGCGGGTATCCTGTCTATTTGCGTTCAAGCTCCGGGGCAGGAACCGAAAACCTGAACGTTAGCTGACTTTAGGCAGCTAAGGCGTAATCGAAACTGTTGTTGTCTTTGGCAGTTATAAGGTTCCCATGGTTTAACGAGGCACAGGAGCTCGACCCGCTGTCCTACGGCCCATCCATCCCCGTCGAATCTAGTTCGCCCCCGATAGTGTGCCTTAACGACGCGCCTTTAGTACGCGATCAATCTGGCGCCGCGCATCGCGTTCATGAATCGTCTGCCGTTTGTCAAACGCCCGTTTGCCTCGCGCTACTGCAACCTGGACTTTAGCCCGACCGTGGGGATCAAAATACATCCGGATCGGAATTAAAGTATACCCTGTTTCCCGCGTTTTGGCGAGCAGTTCTCGAATTTGCGGCTTATGCAGCAGGAGCTTGCGATTGCGGTAGGGCTCGTGATTCCAACGATTGCCTTTGTCGTAGGGCGCAATGTGACAATTGAACAAATAGGCTTCCCCATTTTCGATGCGCACATAGCTGTCCCTTAGGTTCACCCGACCCAGGCGAATCGACTTGACTTCGGTGCCCGTCAGCACCAAACCTGCCTCCACCACCTCGTCGATAAAGTAGTCATGGAAAGCTTTTCGGTTTTCCGTCACCAACTTCTCGGTCCGCTCCATGCGTATTCACCTGCCTCCATTCCCAAGGCTATGGTAGGGTATTTTAACGCGTATGCCAAGGAGGCTCAGGCATACAATAACGAGGGAGCAGAGCATCGCCGCTTTTCGGATGGTGGCACCGCACGATCTAAAAAACAACAGGGGGAGAGGCGAAGGGTCGCATGCGCATTCTCATCTGGCACACCCGATGGCCCAACCAGTGGCCGAGCCCGGCTCGATTCGATCCGGCGGCCACCCTTCACGAGCAATGGTTCGGCCCGGTCTATTCCAAAAATCCGCCCGAGTGGCTCGAGAAATTTAAAATCTGGGGCGACCGTTGACCGGAGCGGCCCAGGTCGAATGATCCCAGCCCCAGACCGTGCACGGCGCGTCAGAAGGCAGTTGCATGCGGATAGGGCCTCGGCCTAGGGGCACCAAACCCACCCAGCCCTCTTGAATCAACGCCAAACGCGGTCGAGGATTAAAGCCAACCAGCACCCACTGGTCCTCGCACTGGCCATGCCACCAAGCTCCTTCGCCGGGAATGCCTACCCGAGTCCAGGTCACCCCGGAAAACCGGGTCACCCAATGCCAGCCACGACGAACCAACCAAAGCGGTGGGCCGCCCGACATCGGCCAAAACACTCGATATCCGGCTCCCGACAAGACCACTCGCCCGGGAGGCCGTTTGACCCGTTCGCCCATCCCTTTCACCTCAATTGGCGGACTGCACCCGCCATCGCTACGCGATAGAGGCCGTTCAATCCCGACCTCACCACGAACCCCTGGGAGTGGTGGCGCTTCGCGATGGATGCTTTAGCTCTATTGTACTGCCGCTCATGCTTCAAACCAAGGAACCAAGGGAGGCCCGGTCGATCCTAAGCTTTGGTGCGACGGCGGCGATGACTGCGTTGTCGCTTCTTTTTTGCGGCCGGCGGAATTCTGGAGTCCTGGCCGCTGGTTGGCCGTTTGGGCCCTTTGGCCGGACGGCGCACTGCGAGCCCTGGTGAACCTGAAGGACGACGCACACTTTCTTCGAGCACCAAGTCAATCCGCCGAAGTGCGACGTCCACTCGGGCCACGACCACCGTCAGGGCGTCTCCAATGCGGTACGTTTTGCCAGTTCTGGCGCCAGTAAGACGGTAATGCACGCGATCGAAACTCCAAGCGTCCGTGGGCAGGTCCTCCACTCGAACCAAGCCTTCAATGAGCGTGGGCAATTCCACAAAAATGCCAAACCCGGTCACCCCAGAGACGATGCCCGAATATTTCCAGCCGATCTTGTCCGCCATGTATTCCACTTCTTTTATCAACACCGACTCGCGTTCAGCCTCCATCGCTTCGCGTTCACGACGCGAGGATAGATCCGCTACCTCCGCCACCTGCCGAGTCAAGGCCGCCTTGCGCGCCTCATCCAGGCGGCCCGACAAATGCTCGGTCAGCACCCGATGGACAAATAAATCGGGGTAGCGTCGAATGGGTGAGGTAAAGTGGGTATATTGTTTGGAAGCTAAGCCGAAATGTCCCAGGTTTTGATCGCCATAGCGCGCTTGGCGCATGGATCGCAGGAGCGCGCTGGAGACCACGCGTTCTTCCGGTGTGCCTTGCGCTTTGCGAAGCACCGATTGCAGGGACTTGGGTGTCACTTCTTTGGGCAGGCGATACCCAAGAACGCCAATCATTTCCCGAAACTGCTCCATCTTCTCGGCCAACGGGGGTTCATGAACCCGAAACATGCCAGGTAATTTGGCCCGTTGCAGTTCGCTAGCCACGGCTTCATTGGCTAGAAGCATACACTCTTCGATAATCGACTCGGCCACCCCGTGGCCTCGGATTTCAATGCCTTGCACGTGACCCTCGGCGTCTAAGATCACCTTGGGCTCCGGCAGATCAAAGTCCACCGCGCCGCGCTTGGCGCGCAGTCGATAGCGGAGATCGCGAACCTTCTGCGCCATCGTCACCAGAGCCGTCAGTTCGGCATCCGCCTCAGCCTCGCCCGCCAAAATCTGATTGACCCCTTCGTAGGTCAACCGATGTCGAGTCTGAATCACGCTGCGGGCGAATTGACTGCCCAGCACTTTGCCGGTTTCGTCCAAATCGACTAAGGCACTGACCGTCAATCGAGGCACCCCTGGATTCAGACTGGCAATTCCGTTGGAAAGGCGTTCTGGCAGCATCGGAATCACCCGGTCCACAAGATAGACACTGGTGCCACGCTCTCGGGCCTCACGGTCGAGGGCGCTGCCTTCCTGAACGTAATAGCTCACATCGGCAATGTGCACACCCACGCGGTAGCCGTGCTCGGTTGCGGTAATGGAAATCGCATCGTCGAGATCTTTGGCGTCACTGCCATCAATGGTCACAATGTATTGATCGCGCAAATCCATCCGACCGACGAGATCTTCAGGAGCGACCGCCTCCGCCAACTGGTCAGCTTGGACCAGCACCGGCCGAGGAAATTCAAACGGAAGGCGCCGAGCCGCGATCACACTGGCAATATCCATCCCCGGTTCACCGACGCGTCCAATCCGCCGGGTCACTTTGCCTTCGACAGGCAAGTCCGGGTCCTCCGGCCAAGTTTCAATCCCGGCTACGACCAAGTCGCCCGCTTGGGCATTTTCCGGCGACGGCACGACGACATCCGGAAGCCGGCGGTCATCCGCCACCACTTGCCACCGACGATGACGCTGTTCGAGATGGCCAATCACCTGATCGGTGGAACGGGCGACAATCTTGATCACCACGCCCTCGGGACCGGGGCCATCGCCGTTCGGTCGGGTCCACACGCGGACGACATCGTCATGGCGGGCGCCGTTGAGCCGACGCTCTGGGATAAAAGCGTCGGCTCCGGGATATTGCTCGCTCACCACAAAGCCAAATCCCCGAGAGTGGAGGCGAATCCTGCCTTCACGCACCTCCACCTTCACGGTTTTGGGATCGCGCAAAACTTTAAACCAGCCCTCGTGGGTCAAGGTCTGGAACCAGCGATGAAAGCTGCCGCTGAGGGGATGGCTACGGGTCATTTGTTGCACAAACGAAGACTCGGGCCACTCGGTCTGGCCCGACTCGACAATGAGCCGGCCTACGCCATCGATAAACGTGTCGAGATCACGCCACCAGTCCCGCTGTTTCGCCACCCGCCATCACCCCCAGCCCTAAAATACAGAAAGGTTCGGGCCCCACCCGAACCTTTCTGGCTCTGCCTATTACCAAATGTGCACTAAAATCAAGGTCACAGCCGCGAAAAATATCACCAACACTACCGTGACCCGCTCTAAAAAGTCGTCAACGCCCCGCTTTTTAGCATACATCTGAGGGCCTGACCCACCACCCCCACCAAAGGCTCCAGAAAGTCCGGGCATGTGCCCCTGCTGCATTAAAATCGAGGCCATGACCGCAAGTCCTAACACCACATCGACAATCATCAACGCGCTACGCACAATTTCTCCCCGCCCTTACGATAATGCCACTATTATATCACATCATAATCATCCTCGATGCGAATGGAGGTTCTATGGCCTCACCCCAACCCCCGCCTCCACGCTAGCCAGAATGCGCTCCCAGGACAGGTCCCCCATCTCCCTGTTGGGTTGCGGGACCACCATCAATTGTCGGCTGAAGTCAAATCCGGCAGATCTTCTAGGGTAATCACATAGGGATGGTTATACACGGCAATAACGTGGTCTTCGCTATTGCTTTCCCCATATGTGGCTCCGCCCCCCCACCAAGGCATAAACCAAAGCCATCCGGCTCCGCTTGCCTGCAAGCTGGTCGGATCCGGAATCGCACCGTTCTCGGTCAGCGCCACCGGCTTTTCATTGCCTGCCAGAGCCCGAGCTCGGTCATACGCAAATTTGAGCGGTCCATAGTTGCCTTTGGCCACATAGATATCGTCGCCCACGATGTCCACATAGTCCGAGCCAGGATACCATGCGGGATCGGGCGCGTTCCAGACCCAAATCAAATGATTGAGGTGGTGATGATGGGTCAGTCGTTGGTAGAGCAGGCGATAAAGCCGGAGGTAGGCTTCCGGGCCCTTGGCCCCCCACCAAAACCAAGCTCCGTCGGCTTCGTGGAGCGGCCGCCACAACACAGGCACCCCTGCCTCCTGGAGTTTGTCCAAGGCCTCAGCAATGGCATCGATATCTGCCATCAAGGCAAGATGCTCTTGAGTGTCCGGGACCAACGCACGACTTAGGTCAAAACGGGTATCGCGGGTGTAAAAGCTTTGGTCCCGGCCCCCTAAAGGCGAAAACCAGTGCCAGCAAATGGCCACAATACCATGGGCCTCTTGCCACCAGCGAATGGCCGCTTCCACCGATCCTCGGTTTCGATCCACCTCCGATTTCGCGTCCGCACTCATGTCTGGAATATGTGCCCCCTGCGAATAACTTAACAGGTCGAAGCCCCGCAGCGCTGGCGACTTCCCGGTGAGTTGGCGAATCGCCGTCACTTCCGGCCCGTCGGCGGCGCTCGTGTGCTGACCCGAAATAATGCCTCGGCCATACACTTGAGAGAAATAGGCCATCAGCCGCCGACTGGCCCCGCTAGCTTCCGGGTTGACCAAGTCGAATCGGGGTGTTTCTCGGTTGGGCGCGGGCACTGCAACCAGGCGAAGCCGCTCGATGGCAATGCCACCCCAGACTTTGCACACGGCTATGCGATGGTCCCCCTCGGACAAGTGCAGCATCCCGACCTCTAAGTCGAAAAACCCTTCGCGGTTGGGTGAGATCAAATCGCCGTAGGCTTGGTCATCCACCTCAATCCGATTGCGTTTAGCACCGCCCAAGCTCGCTTGTCGAATCGAGAGCCGATACCATCCGGATTCGGCCAGGTGAATCGGCCATTCAATCAAATCACCGTCCTGATCAAACCCAGTGGCACAACTCGACCCCTCTTCATGCATATTGGCTTGCAAGTGAGCCCCCACTAAACGAGCCTGGCCGGCCCCCAGAATCACTTCTTTGGTCATCGCTGCCATTGTTCTGCTCCCCCCGCAACTAAACTCCCAGTGCCTTTTTCCCGGCCTCTAACACCGCTAAAATCCGATCCACATCGTAGATTGCACCATTCCAGATTCCCCCGCTCACCCCTTGCAGCGCTGCCCAAAGGCGCGTGTCATCAGGGAGGTCGGGATCGGGCCCCAGTCTCGGATCGGGCTCCCTTTGAGCCAACACCCGATCAGCGGATGCGCCGGTCAGGCGCTCTTCACCCACCCCCACCCAATCGATCGTCCCTTCCAAGCGCAGGGGGTCGACCGTGATGGCGATCCAGTCGCCATCACGCACCTTAGCGATCGGGCCGCCGCTTAAAGCATCGGGACTAATGTGGCCGACACAGGCCCCCGTGGACACGCCGGAAAAACGGGCATCGGTTAAGAGCGCGACGTGCTTTCCCCACGACAAGTAGCGGAGCGCAGAGGTCAGTTGATAGGTCTCTTCCATGCCAGAGCCGGCAGGGCCCCTGCCCATCAGCACGACCACATCCCCGGGCTCAATCGCCCCGGTCTTAATTGCCGCGATAGCGCTCGCCTCGGTTACAAAGACTTTCGCCGGGCCAGAATGACGGTAGATTCCGTCGTCATCCAGGCATTGCGGATCGATGGCGGTCGATTTGATCACCGACCCTTTGGGAGCGAGATTGCCCGTCGGGAAGGTCAGGGTAGGCGTCATGCCCCGGGCCTTGGCCCGGTCGGGGCTCATAATGACGTCATCGGGATCGATGTGGTCGTGCTCGATGAGGCGTTTTCGCAATTGAAAACGACGCTCAGAGTCCTGCCACCAGTCCAATACCTCGTCCAGCGAATGCCCGGATACGGTCTTTGCCCCCGTTTCTAACAGCCCTAGGCGGCGCAAATGCAGCATCACTTCCGGCACTCCGCCGGCTAAAAAAACCCGGGCAGTCGGATGATTAATCGGACCGTTGGGAAGCACGCTGACCAAGCGTGGGGTCTCCCGGTTTACGCTTTTCCAATCTTCAAGGGAGGGTATAGCCAGGCCAGCGGCAAATACCACCGCTGGCAAATGCAGCAGCAGGTTGGTAGACCCTCCAAAGGCTGAAAACACCGTCATGGCATTTTTGACTGCTGATTCGGTCAAAATTTGCGACATCCCCACGCCTGAAGCAATAAGTCTAATTAGAGCTTCCGCCGAATGCTCGGCCAGGCTCAGCCAAATGGCTTGCCCTGAGGGCATCAAGGCGCTGTGTGGCAGCGCCATGCCCAGGGCCTCGGCGACGACCTGAGCGGTGGCCGCGGTGCCCAAGAACTGACAGCCCCCTCCCGGTGACGCACAACTGCTGCATCCCACTTCGGCGGCATAGGCGAGACTAATCTCCCCTTGTGCGTAGCGGGCCCCGATAGTTTGCACCTTGCCGGCGTCTTCGCCGCTTTCCGCCAGCAAGCTGGTGCCTCCTGGCACCAAGATGCCGGGCAGGTCTCCCAACGACGCCAAGGCCATCATGGTCGCAGGAAGCCCTTTATCACACGTGGCAATGCCCATCACCGCCCGCCGGCGAGGCAGAGACCGAATCAGGCGACGCATGACCGTGGCGGCATCATTGCGAAACGGCAACGAATCATACATGGCCGCGGTTCCTTGCGAGCGTCCGTCACAGGGATCGCTGACAAAGCCGGCGTAGGGCCTGGCACCGTGCTGCCCGAGGCGGCGAGCTGCTGCCCCAACCATCCGACTAACTTCAAAATGGCCGGTATGATAGCCTAGAGCAATAGGTGCTCCCTGGTCATCCGCCAATCCGCCCTGAGTACTTAAGATCAGCACCGATGGGCCCCCCAACTGCCTAGGACTCCACCCCATGCCAACATCTTGCGACAGCCCAAAGACGTGACCGCTAGGCCAGGTTCGCAAAATCTCTGGAGTCAAGGGCAGGCTTCCCTCTGGTCCGGAAGCCTCCGTAAACACATCATACGACGACGGCTCTTCCGCCATTAAGGCTTCTAGCGAACGTCGACTCGCTCCATCCGTCTCCAAGCCATCCCTCCTAACCGATACATCGCCATATTCGTTGGCTCGTCGAATCCACAGCCACCCAGTTATTGGCTTGACACTCCCCACGTCTAGAGACGAGGAATTCCTGCGAGAAACCAACCTACGTTAGCTGTCCTCGCACCGGGTTTGCCAAAAGCCCGCTAGCCACTCGTTCTCTGTCGAAGCATCTGTGGTTACTTTTAGGAAGAATATTTGCGGCTCCGTTCCGGCCGCATTCACCATACTGCTCTTGCTGGGGCGATATCGCCCACATTTACCCTGTTTACCGCTAAATGTAACTTCTTGGTGTGTCCCGTTCCCTCCAGGAATATCATCCTCGTCAAGAAAACTCGCGGGCGATGTGTGCGATGCTTCCTATTCAACATACTGAATGTCGTCACGCTCATCAAGGTTTTCTTACGGGTTTAGGAGTTGCCCATGGGGTCTCTCTACAAAGTCTTGGTTGTGCTGCGTGCTAATGTTGATCTCACGTTTCCAGTCAGGATGGTAGCCCACGATGCTAGTCCCCTTCTCGCGACTGAGGCCGTAATGCACGATGTACCGAGCGGATTTCGTGGTGTAGCCATGGACTTGATGCGGGCAATTTTTCGTCAATTTTGCCATCTGCTCAGACCGAGGTAGCTTTTCTTGATTAAGGAGCGATTGCCATATTGCCAGGCGCACAGTGTACTGATGGTTAATCGATTGGAGGCCTTTTCCGTCGATGCTGAACGACGCCCCATCGGTACGGTGCACGCAAGTAGCAAGGTTGTCCAACCCCAGATCAATCGCAAGCGCCTTGTCTGGCGACAGCGTCGGTGGCGCTTCTTCTTGCGGTTCGTACACGAATTGCACTGTGAAGGGCCGTGCTTTTTCAACGGGCAATATACGAACTGCTTTGATCGTTTCCGCTTCCAATCGAGAAGGGAAAGGAATTCTGATTCGTTCCCAGTCAGGATGCAAGCGATGAAATTTACGGGACATTGGGCCTTGAAAGTAGCCATCCTGGATGGCAATGGCGTTGGTGAAAAAAATCAACGGAAAATAGCCGTCTTTCTCCAGATAGCGAGGGACTCGAACATCATGATAGCGATCCTCGCTACGGTTTGCTTTCTTCAAAAGATCAAAGAAATACCGGGATGAACGCTCTACGACGGTAAGGATTTGCTGACCTACACCTGCTTGAAGCCAGGCGTCGCTCTCGTTAGCGTGTACCACTTGATAGTTCGATTCATAACGCAAGTAACGATCTTCCGCAAAGAAATACTGTCGAAGGGAGTATAACCCCACCTTGTAGAGGCTCTTAGCGAACCTGCACATTTCACCCAGGGCCTCGTATTCCCTCTTCTGAAGTCCTTCGATCTGGTTACTCTGTGGCAAATACACTTTGCCCCATCTCCCTTCTATACCTGTAGCATGTATTAATTTCGTTAGGGCGTAAATACCAAATCTTCGCCGAACGGCGAGCAGTTTATATCCTCAGACTTCCCCAGATGGAATTTTGACTGATAATTCCAACGTTCGTGGGGGGAGGGAGAATTGC
>JAMCVM010000028.1:11982-12824 GCA_023475835.1 Bacillota bacterium
TGGGGGGGTGAGAATTGCAGCCGAAAATCGGGATGAGTCGGATAGCGCGGATCCATAGCGTTCACTCGGGCCAACAGTTCCTCGATCACCCGGGCCCATCGGGGGCGAGGCGGACGAGCTAGAGCAATCTCAATCGTCCCCTCCCGATACGTAATCCGACCCCGCGCTTGGAGCAACCAGCGCATCAATGGCCGTTCATGCCGTGGGTTGGGGTATAGCGGTGCGACCTGTTGGCGGAGCCAATGCTCGCCGTGGATGGCGATGACCCGACAGGCGTCTTGAAATGCCTGGTTGTGAAACGTAAACGCCCGCCGGCGGTCTTCGGGCACGAGGTCCCACCAGGGGACGGTTTCCGGGGCCGCCTCAATAGCGGCGACGACCGCGGCCCATTTGCTTTGTCGCTGGACCCAGCGGGTATGAGCAATTTTGGGGGCCGTGGCTGGCAGCACTTCGGGCGCCTCCGCCGTCGGCGGATAGCGCCGCCGCAAGCCTCCGAGTGTTTGGTCCAGTTGCGCCAACTGTCGGGCCAACCGTGTCCGTTCGGGATTGACCATCGGGCGATTGTCTAACGGGGTGGTGTCCCGATCGCCCAAGGGATTCAAGCCGTAGTCCTGGACTAATAATTTGAAGCTATTTTCTTGCTGCCAACGCCCCCAGAGCGCCAACAAGAGATCGCCAGGACTTCGATCCGCCTGGCTGGTTAACACCGGAATGGGATGCGTCCCGTCTCGGACCCAAATTTCCCGGACCGCCGACAGCTTGCCCCAGGCACGGAGATGCTCCCCAATCTGATAGGTGCGTTCTTTGCCTCCCCGGACCAGCGTGATTTCGGACCACTCCAC
>JAMCVM010000224.1 GCA_023475835.1 Bacillota bacterium
GGCCAGGTCATACACCGTCTTTCGATCAGACGGCGACAGCTGCTCGATGACTTTGTACACTTCGGCGGCCGGAACACTCACGCTAGGGTCCCCCTTTCTCTTTCTTGTAGTATAGATCAGAACGGGATCGTCGCAATCACACCGGTCCTCGTTATCCCAAGCCAAGAACCCCTGCGCGCGTACGCCCATCATGCGTTTGACTTCGCAAATGCTAAATAACCGCCGATCCGTGGGTGAACGCGTTTCTTGAATCTTCCCGTCTTTCGCCCACCGACGAATCGTTTGGGGGGTGACGCCAAGCAATTTCGCTGTCTTAACAATGGATAAAAATTCTTCGATTTCCATCGTATTACGATATCCTTTTAGATAATGTTTGAATATACACCCGGTCGTAAAGATCTGAAAGATCCGGGAGGTGTGGGCTATCCGATCAGCTGGTCGAAAAATCGCTTCCTGCATTGGGGGGGGGGGGGGGGGGCAGACAGGGCTGGGGGGGTGCATGGCCAAAGGACGGTTGCCTTGGGGGGTGGCCCCGCGGGCCCCGACGCTTTCGTCTGACGATCCACCGTGACGCACAGCTTTTGCGCCGGACGAATGGGGCTCTCCGGGGGAAAGTGGGAACGATGCGGGGCAAGGATGGATTAGAGTCGCACACAAAAACGGTCGACCGTCTCCATCATATTCTCATTAATGTGCTTCAGAAAGTTCGTGACGGCTGCGGTGATTTCTTTCACGGAGCGAAAGAAGACGTTGTAAATCACCGAACGCTTCAGCCATCCCCAGACGCCTTCAATGAGGTTTAATTGCGGACTATAGGGTGGTAAGAACATTAAAGTCAGGTGATCCCGATGCTCTTCGAGAAAGGCCTGAATCAGTTTGGCGTAATGAATGCGCGCATTATCCAGGACCATGACCAGCTTTTCGCCCGCATAGCGGGCGACCACGGCCTTGAGAAAGTTCAAAAATTCGACGGCAGTATATTGCTCTTCGTGTTCGCAATACACTTCGCCCGTTTCATAGTCCAAGATGCCTAAGAGCTTGGCGCCCCAATGTTTACCATAGGTCGGAATGTGCTTTTGTTGACCCTTGGGAAACCAGGTGCGTCCAATGGCCTGATAATCGCGAATCATCGACTCATCTTCGAACAGAATGCGGTCAATCTGCTATCTATCAGGTGCTGTTTGACCACCTCAAAGTCGGTACGAAAGGCCGCTTGTTTGGCGGGATCCGCCTTGGCGAGCGTGGAAGTAGGCCGCGTACAACTGAAGCCTAAGCGATAGAACAGACCGCGGGTTCCGCGGTCCGAATAGGTGACTGCAAAGGGTTGCTTAATGTAGTCTCGGACCAGCGGCGAGGTCCAGTTCATATTCGCCGGAAAGCCGACATCCTGGGGCGTGTTGAACGTCACGACGTTCGCCACTTGTTGTTCTTGCTCCGCGGTCAACCGGTGGGGACGCCCCGGGGAATGCTGGAGATCCAACGCCGGCAGGCCGCCGGCAAGAAAGCCCTGGGCGAAGTCCCAGGGTAGGTCTGGATGTACTTGCAGACGGTCGTAACCGATCGCTGGATAATGCCGCTAATTTCGGCATAGCGTAGCGGTAGCGCTGCAGCATCAACGCTACGGCCAGATACCGTTCAAACCGCCGTCGATCGGTCAGGCCTTTCATCGTTTCCCACACGATGGCCAGCATTTGTTCATTCGTCAGGGAAGCGGTGGTGGACCTGTGATGCGCCTGGCTCGACAAGACCGTACTGGGGTGGACTACCATGAAACATTCCTCCTAGTTTCCAACAGTTATAGGTGAAGATACTCCATTGGAAGCGTTCTGTCCAGGAAGAATTTGCCAGTTGGGCGGTTAGGCCGATTTAAGATCTTTACGACCCGGTATATACTTGGTAAATTCGGAGGAGGGGTTAAAAATGGGCTCTAAGATTCGGGTAATCTTTTGAAATCGCCACCGATTCGACGCAGACCCCTTTGGATCCCACAGGAAATGTGAGGTTCTTACGTATTTTCGGTTATTGCTAATTAACAAGGCAGTCATTCAAACCGGAAGGAATATAAAACGGGTTTCCTGTTGTCTCCTGCGATAACTACAGGAAAATACCGCCCACAGAAGCGTCGCCAACCGTTACCAAATTTCGCCATTTGTCATCCGCGAGGAGTATAACCAAAAGTGGGTAAGAGCCAACTGTGCGATTGCGATACGTGGTCAGCATGTATCGGATAATGGAGGCCCCTGTGGGATATACCTCAGCAGAATCTACCGACCGCTCCCCACCGTGACAATAATCCTGCACTCGCAAACGCAATATACGCCAAAGTCATCATTTAAGCCTCTCATCCACTCTCCACAGTCCCCGTTTCGCGTATTTTCGTGTTCGGGTGAAACAGGTGACTGCCAGGGGATGCGGGGTCATACTGACTCCATTGTTGGTTCGGGCCGCGGCGATTGAGCCTGCCGTCGTCCTCGATTTGAAACAAATGAATCCAGGCGTTGTCAACGAGGTCTTTCGTCTTCCGATGATGCGCGATCACGCCCTCGATGGCAGACTGTGGTGCCTCAATGAAGACCGCAAGACGCATAGGCTCATGGATCCATTCGCTGCCGTTGTGCAGCGACTGCCAGGCCAAACCCGCTCTCAAATCACCACCATTTCCCTCCAGGACTCCAATCGAGCCCCCGACCACGTTATGCAGGACTTTGTTGCCACTGCCAAATCGCTGCGGGTCCACCACGGACCCGTAGTACTGCATATTGATCCAATGAGCTACCATCAGGGGCGCAGTCATAATAAGTTGCAACGTGGCAAATTCGGGGTCAACGCGCCAATTGTACTCATGCAAGAAGACTCGGCCGGCGAGATCGCGGCCAAGGGTACGACCTCGCGGGGCCGCGATAAACGCAGCATTTCCTGCCAAGGCCCATTCCGGGCGCACTTGCGCCCAATCCCGACTGCGCTTTCGCATCGCCGAATGCACCTTCGGCTCAGATACGTGGCCAAGGCCTAAAAACTCTGCCCTTTCTAAACGAGTGATCTGCCCGGCGGTGGCCAACCATCGACGTAAATGAGCTACGTCGACGGCATGAGATGCTGGCACGTCGTTCATGTCAAACAACCGGATCTCGTCAGTCGTCGTATCATGCAGACCGGCCATAAACAGGGTATCGTTGGGAATTCGAATGCCCTTGGACCTCAGCCCATCCCGGGTCAATGGATCGTTGAGCAACCTCGCTGCCGTACGGGCACTAGCCTCCCCCGAGTGACCACCACAAGCGCCGCAGTCGAGTCCGGTAGCCTGCGGGTTATTCGACGTAGTACTCCCATGTCCCACAAACAACACGATTCGACCAAAATCTTGGACCAGGCTCATGCTCCGCAACACGAATTCGGCAACCGATGGGCGATCGGGTTCAGGAATACCTGTCAGCTCATCGGCCGTACAGCCTTCTCCGGAATTTAACGCAGGCCCGAGTCGTGCACGGATCCTCGCCGAGAGACCCATGCGCTCGGAACGCGGCGTCGGATGGGCCCACCCCATGCTGTCGCCGATGAGTTTAACGGCCGACCACACCCCAGCCGCCTCAACGAATACGAAGGCCGATGACGCGGACCCCTTAAACGTTTCCCAGACCTTGAACCATCCTCTTCGGGTCCGTGATCGAACCATTAGCGTGTTGATTTCTGCCGGATTGGCATGAGATAAGCATTCCCCGATGCGATAGGCAGGGTGGAAGAATACCGGAAGATGCCCCTCGGATTCGTCGGCACCAAACGGGAGATACTCCATCCGAATGCCGAAAAATCCAGCAAACCCCAACGTTTGAATCTTTGGGGTCACCGTTTCCAACGCCCGTCGATAAACCTCAGACCGGACATCGATGCAAAATACTGCCTGAACGTTGGGTCGCTCGCTGGGATTTGCTGCTTTCGGCCCCGGAACCAAAGACTTCGCTAGTTTTCTTTGATATCCACCTTCGAAGGCCGTTTGCAACACGACATCAATTCGGGACCCGACATCACGATGGTCCGTCGGTTGGACCATTTGCGTAATGGCTTGGTGCCAATGCGCCGTTAGCGCTTCGCTAGCGCACACCCGATAGAGCAGGGCGTCCCAAGTGAGCCGGATTGCCAGCAGATCCCGCATCGCGTCCAGATGCGTGCCGCTCATTTCGCCCTGCCAACCGAGGTAACGTGTCCAACCCGCCCACCCTCCAATACTCAGTAGCGCCGCGTACAGATACTCATCCATCGCCTCCGCAGGCACATTCAGGTCCCGAACCGCCCTGACAATCGCGTCTGGAGCGAACTTTGGCCACTCAACAAGAGCTTGGCGCATCCCACGGATCCCCATCGTTTGAGTCGTCTTGTCGAAACGAGAAAACTCGCACCATCCTCGATAGAGGGATGCGTCTGTCCACGGCATCGACCATCGTGCTTGACCTCCATCGAAATAGGCCGCACAATAACGACTCATTCGCTCGACGACGAAATTCGACCAGTCCTGGCCATCGATCCGACTAAGGACGTCTGTGACGAGGGGGAACGTTTTGGATGAAGGCGTGGAGTCGTGGGCCAGGAGTTGTTCGAAGGTGGGCACGTCCCATGGACTTCCTAATCGGTGCAAGGCTTCCGCCAAATCGATCGGCTCGATTTGGCCGCGCGCAATTTGCTCGTGGTAATAGTCTCGGGGCATACATAATCCCTTACCGGTCATGCGCTGCAGGGTGTTATGGGCCTGCCAAAACGATTCCTGACTGAGGCCCATATACGGGTTGACTGCAACCACATTCTTTAGAGGCCATAACGGCGCGATCCGCTGGCAGGCCATTTCCACCCGGTTCATGATTTGCCTCTCATACGCATTCATGATATTTCCTCCCATAATGGGTCTGCGATGGGCGACGGCAGCGAGGATTCCTCTGCGTGGTCTGGCCAGACTCTCTGAATGAACCGGGTAAAGAGCACATCGAAATACCAGTCGTTATAACAGTGGACATAGATCGCCTGCATCCATCGATGCTGGCTGATTCGCGGTAGCAGTTGCTGGCCAAACAACAGGCACAAAAACACCCCCACACTCAGTCCCAATAGTCCATCACGGACCGCTCCGGCCGTCCCATGGATGGCGGGAAATACCCCCGCTGATAGTCGGGCAAACAGAAGAGCCAGGCCGAAAAAAGCGGTAGAAATCAGCACACCGCTGATCATGGCGATCCATACCACCCCATTTCCTTCAACGGATTTCAAATTGAACGCTGGCAACAACATTTGAGCGACCGCCACCGCCAAGAGAATGCCCATGAACGTTAAGACTGCCTGCTGACGGAGAAAAACGCCCATCAGGATGCTCGTGCCGATCACGATCGTGATCGCTATCGCCAAGCTGCCTATCACCTTTCCCAGAGACGCCGCTGGCGTCTCGACACCCCCTGCTGAGGTTCGCAAGTGTCCGACCACGCTGCCTGAGGAAAGAAAGGCATGAGCTTTGTACACGGAGTGGGAGACAATGTGTAACAATGCCAGACTATAAAGGCCCAGGCCGCACTCCATCAACATAAAGCCTACTTGTGCAGACGTGGAATAGGCCAGAGATCCCTTAATATTGGTCATGGTCGCCCGCGTCAGGGAGGCGATAACAATGGAAACCAGTCCCACCACCAGCAGCGCGTCTCCGGCCCACATCACCCGGGACATGAGCGGTGCCATGCGCAGGAGTAAAAAGGTGCCGGCATAAATCATCCCAGCATGGAGTAATGCGGATACCGGGGTCGGCGCTTCCATGACTTGAACCAGCCATCCATGAAAAGGAAACTGCGCACTTTTAAGCACAGCGCTGACCACGAGGAGTCCGCTGGCGAGCCCTAATGGTTCCGGTAACAGCCCGTGGATGCCCTCTAGGGTGCGGGCGATGCTGACCAGTTGTGAGGTATCGAGAGTGCGCACCATCAGCACCAACGCCACCAAGAGACTGAGATCCGAAACTCGGTGGAGAAGATATTTCTTCCGAGCCGCCAGCACCGCGATAGGACGCTCCGGGTAAAACATCACCAACTGGTGCAAACCAAGACTCGCGGCGACCCAAAGAATCCAGAATTCCCAGGTATTGCCCGAAGCGATTAGCATTAAAAACGATCCCAAGACAAAGCTTAGCCATCGATGGAATGGTCCTTCACGCGGATCTCCCTGGAGGTACGTCTGCGAAAATCGCATGACCACCATCCCGACAAAGGCTACCAGCAACAACATCAGTACAGTGAGACGATTACCGTCTACACTAAGCGCTATCTGGCCCAGCCGCATGGGCAACCGCGCGGAACAGTAAGTTTTAGAGTCGGACATTCCCAGGAAAGACATCCCTGCCGCCAGCACGGCGCCCATCAGAGCAAACCAGGCCGCGCCTTTGGTCAGGGTCTTTATCCACCGGGCGTTGCGAGACAAACCCATTGCTAGGCCAATCACGATAAGGGGCCCCGGTAACACAAGCATCAAGGTAGCCGTGATGAACCGTGAAATCTCTGGCATTGCCATCACCTCTGCTCTAAGGATTGACTGAGGAAGACCCAGACCATTCGTTCACGGATTCAATCGGCATCGTCTAACCTGCGAAACCAATATCCGGGGTCTAACGCGACAATTATATCACGAAAAACTAGTCGTTTTAAAGTATACAAGAGGGATGCAGCAGATACAAGGGGATCTGCGGAGACGAACCAACCTTTGGTCCATGGGTCCCGGTGCGGCCTCGTGCCGGGTCTCAGCATCCCTGAGCGCACCGCCCCCGAATAAGCGCAGGCTAGTCAGTTCAACCCGCGAGGTGACTTCCCCCGCTTTAATGCGGCTCTTTGACGACAACTCTGTAATGCGCCAACAAACTCCCCACAGCACTCGTTCACGGGGTACCGATTGAACAAGTCCCCTCCCGAAAGCTTCTCTTTGCCTTAACCGGTGCTGGATCGCACCGTCTGATGCCAAACCGACCTAGCCGATCCCTGACGTAGGTTGACGAGTAGAGTCACCGAACCAATGCGAACGGACTTAGCACCAGCAGAAAGGTTGCTACCCCCGGCAGCGGCGCCCTCTCACCTGCAAGTGGATCCGCGGTGTGTCGGACCCTCCGCGCAATGATAGGGTTGCACGACGGAGACCCTGTTGGCCGATCGTCGACCGCCTTCCTGCGATCGCCCATTTAGCCACTGGGACAGGATGAACGCGCCCGGACACTCTGAAATATTCGGATGGGAGCCCTCAATACGGTCTTATCCGTGGATCGTCAGCCACAGCCAGAACTCCTTTCGCAGCAGCTTGTCACCGTTAGGTCCGCCGCATCCCGAAGAAAAAGGCTTTGGTGGCGTTGGCGCCGGATGCTGATCCCCATTTACCACCTGCTGTGTTCGGAAACCTAGCCACCAGAATTCGCTGCCATCTACCATGATCCGACCGACCAGCAGCGGAGAGTTCAAAGATTAGTACCGTAGTTGCCTACGACCGGCTATCGGATGACGTTCCGAAGGGACGATTTCCACCCGCAGCCGGGTCACTGCAACCGCCCAACGAGCAGGCGGCGACCCACTTCCGAGCATATTTTCTCGATTCCTTTTGGATCTTAACGGGCTATGCTCACCGCGGCCACCAACAATTTTTCGGAGCAGGGCAACTAGATTCGGTCCCTGCCCTGCTACTACTTCATTTCCGTCGACCTGAACGGTCCTACGATTCCAAGCCAACGTTATCCGTGTACTGCGGAGAATCCTGGTTCCCCGTCGAAAAGGTAGAGGTTTTCCGTTTTAATTGGATCCAATCCTTCCGCTAGGATGCGTTGAAGTAGGGCGATCACTTCACTAGGTTGGACACCCTCGTCCTGGTCTCCAAGAAACCGACATCTCCAGTGGTCGGTACAAAATGTCTCAGACAATCCGGCGGGCCACACCTTGACCCCCCGGTTCGTGATGACCCGCAACGGCAAGGTGGTTAGCTCTAGTGAACTCAACGCACGGGCGAGATCATTGGGAGTTCCCAACTCCCAGTCCAAAAACACATCGACCCCCACCAGACGCTTCTCGGCTTTTTGATGGCGAGGGTTCTTTGACCACAAGGCCATCGACGGTGACGCTTCGTATCCGACAGGTTTAAGCCTTTGGGGGACTTCTCCGAGGCGCTGGATGATCGCCTCAGCAAACTCCAAAGTGCCAACCTGCTGCCGACTTACGCCCTCTCTATAAATGTCCTCGGTATGCACACCATCCTCTATGGTCTTTAACCAGGCGTTGTGCACCCGGGTCGCCACCGAGAATTGCTTCAAGTGAACGAGCATCATCACGGCGGCTAACAACAATCCTGACGGATTCGCCCGATTTTGATCCGCCCAACTCGGGGCAGAACCGTGAATGGCTTCGAACATGGCACACTGTTCCCCCATATTAGCCGAGCCCCCGAGGCCCACCGACCCGGCAATCTGCGCGGTTACGTCGGAAAGAATATCGCCGTACAGATTTGGCAGTACGATGACATCGAAAAGTTCTGGGGTGTCCGCAAGTCTCGCAGCCCCGATGTCGACAATCCAGGCTTCGTGCTCAATGTCTGGATACTCTTCCGCAATCTCATCAAACACCTTGTGGAACAATCCATCGGTGAATTTCATAATGTTATCTTTGACAAAACAGCTCACTTTCTTTCGATGATGAGCGCGGGCGTATTCAAAGGCATATCGAACAATTTTTTCCGACCCTGGCCGGGTGATGAGTTTTAAGCACTGATACACCTGATCCGTTTGTCGATGCTCGATGCCGGCGTACAGATCCTCCTCATTTTCCCGAATGATGACCACATCCATCGTGGGATGCTGAGTAGAAACGAATGGATAATAGGACACGCTTGGACGAACGTTTGCGTATAACCCGAGAGCCTTGCGAATGGTCACGTTCAGGCTCTTATACCCTCCGCCTTGGGGAGTCGTGATGGGGGCCTTTAGAAACACCTGGGTTCGACGTAACGACTCCCAGGCGACGGGATCCATGCCGTTTTCTATCCCACGGCGATACACCTTTTCTCCCACTTCAATCGTCTCGATCTCCAGGCTAGCCCCGGCCGCTTGAATCGTGTTCAATGTAGCTCGCATAATTTCAGGTCCGATTCCGTCTCCGTACGCGACGGTAATGGGCGTGCGTTGGGTCATGGTCTCATCCTCCAGTCTGTCTGCATGTCGCTGCACCGGTTTATCCCACCGAACCCCAGGTCTACCCCACCACGAAACCGCAGTAGTTCCGCGCCCAAGAATAGGAGGTGGTGGCAAAGTCAGTGCAAGTCCATTTTGGTGATGGTGTGTTTGTAGCTGGGGGCCCTTTTGCCCGCATTCTCCCGGCATCAGGCGAACCTATCGAAGCCTCGGATTCTGCCGGGGTGCTTCCCCGGCGCACGGCAAGCGATATGGTCAGTCTCTCTCATCCGTCCAACCGTTGCAGACGCGTTCCCATCTCCTCGAAGAGAAATCCCTGAACCGCTACGGATGGTCGCATCAAAGGATGTTCTTCGAGAATACGCACGGTGTTCCGAACCGCCGATGCGGGGTCCGAGATTTGTCCCCACCATTGCAACGGGTCCACGCCAAACATCTCTTCCAGCAGATAGGTGATGGTGTTCAGGCTATCCTCCGAGACACCGATGTTGAGCTCGGTACGGAGAAGAGACGGTGACGTGCTATCGCCGGCAGTGGCCGAAGGACCTTGCGCCACCACATAGATTGTGTGGAGAGAGGGGCAACGACGCACCATCATCAAGATGCTACGAACCAGTGATCCATACGCGTCCCATACCAACGCCCCTTCGCAGCGAAACCACAGGCATGCTCCGAAACACCCCAGGCTGCGTTCTACTAGGGACTCCTGGTTCGGCCACACCCCTCCGACAATGAGCGCCTCATAAGGGCCAGCGTTCTGGTGTCCTAAGGGATTCTCAAACAGTCCCTTTTGTCCCGTTATGGGGACATTGCCGTACGTTTCCGTCACTGTCATGCTCCTTTCGGTTGCCGAATATCCGTGCAAAAATACCTACCATTGCTTGAACATTGATGGAATTGCAAGGGCCTTAGACTCAAATGAGATCCAGCCATGAGAAAGCACTCCAGAACTCTCTCTTGGCCTGGTCCCTGTTTCCGACGCACCATTCCCACCGCATTACAGGATTCTACGGTGCGCCTTGGGGTTGCCCCCTCGAATGCAGCCAGCTACTCCGACGGGTTCCAATGTCACCGCAGCGATTAGCCGCAATCCATCGCAATCCATCTGCGGCCATAGGGTGGATCCCTCGCAGAAGAGTTCGACGGAGAAATCAGGGATTGCACCAGGAACACCGAGCGGCTGGCGCAAGCCTTAGCGAGTCTGACCGGGGATAATGTTCCTGATAGTCACAAAGTGGGCACCCCTGAATTTCCTCGAACACCAGGTCGGTGGGCTCACCACACCATTCGCACGGAAGCCCTTTCACCACGTCGACCAATCCCCAGCCCGGTGTTCGACATTTCGGACAAAGGGTGGCTAGCCGACGGCCGAGATTCATCGCGACCTCCTGCAAAACCTTCTGCCGAGTCGGGTTCATATGTGCACGCATATCACTCTCGACATGTGCCAGGCCGTCCTCCGAGGCTAAGGCGCACTGCAGGACAACCCCTTGCAGCACAGTGAGATCCGTAATTCCTTTGAATAACCGTTCCGGCTGCAGTCCAGAATGCGGTCGGACAATGAGTCCGTGCGATGGGAACTGCACCTTGGCCAGAAAATCCTTCAAATCATCGATGGTTCTCGCTGCAGCCTGCGCCCAGTTAGTCTGCAAACTGATCGTCTGTTGGATCACTTCAATATTCCGCGTCGCATCGATGAATGCCAGCAACTCATGGTTAGCCGGTACAACTAGCCACTGCGGGTGAGGCCCGAAGCTCCCTTCACTCGCCAGACCTAAGTCCTCTCCGGTAGCGTCCATGCCTAGATGCGCTTTACGGAGGGCCACCTCCCGTGGCGTACCATGGCGCTCCACTTCACCGCTAAAGGTCCCCAGCAGATCGGTATCTAGACCGTCGGGCACACGCATCTTAAGTCCTACGGCTGCGCGCAAAGGCGGCCCGAGCACCCGATCTTTCTGATGTTTGGTAGCAAGCACGACCGTTCGGCCTTCATAGGGATGGGAAATATTCCGCTCTCCACTCATTTCGCATCCCCTCCCTACTCCGACAACAAGATGGCTCAAGACAATGATCCAAAAGAAACGTCAGCGTACGAGCTAAGTCATAAATCCAAGTCCACGCTATCGCAACCACAATCTATGCGGGCAGCCATTGACTATCGGTGGTAGACATTGCTTAGCTCGTCGAATCAACGGACAAGCTCCTCGAAAGCTGGAGGAAAAGTCCTAAAAGAACGGGTCGACCACCCCGAACCCGCGCGGTTGCGATGTTCGAAACACAGATTATCGAGTTTCGCACCCGTCCCTTAGGCAAGCCATCTCAGGCTCGCCCGCTCGCCGAGATGACCACGAGGGCTTAACACTACTATATTATCGCGATATTTTTGTCGTATGTCAACATGACATCGATACCGGCCTTGGGCTATGATCTCCACGCATAGACCATCGGACCTCACCGCCACTACAGCTAGTAAGCCCCTACCTCCCTCCATGCCGACACCAAAGCCAAAGACCCGCCACTGCAAGACAAATATTTTGACGGGGCCTTGCCTTTCTCGAAGATGCAGATGCATCGAACTTCAAGTTGTTTTATCATGAAATCAGCGTCGCAGATTGGGAGCAAGGGGGACCCGCCCCATGGGCAAATGGACGTTTCTCACAAATCATTCTCAGGTTCTACTTTGCCTGGCCAACAACGGCGGGCGTCTGACTGCGCGGGAAATTGCGGAGGTCGTTGGCATTACCGAGCGTGCGGTCCAACGCATTCTGAGTGATCTCGAAGAGAGTGGATACCTCACACGGGTTCGGGACGGGCGGAAAAATCGCTATGAACTTCATCCAGAAGTGCCCATGCGTCATCCCGCGCAACGGGGACAAGCAGTGCGAGACCTGTTGGAATTGCTGACGCCACGGGATCCATAGAGATTTGCAACCTGTCCGATTGCCTACATCACCGTGGGGCAATTGGACCCATATGTTTGTTGTGCCCAGTCCCCTAACTCGCCGTGAGCATTTTCTTGCGAGCAGTGACTCAGTCTAGCTTCACGTAGTACCCGGTCGATCAATCTGCAAGGTCGTCATTTTGCCCCATGGTCACAACAATCGCACGAGCGACCAAATCGAGTTCATAAAGATGGATATATTCGCGGTTGTTTCCCGAAATCGCGGAAAAGGTAAAATATATCGCGTCGGCACGACCAGACGTCAATAGGTTGGCGAACTACCCCATGCGTGAATCTAACCAGTCCCCATAGACTCGGGATCGAGCGACGAGCCAGACTTCGAGTACTGGTAGTGGCTCAGGGGGCTTTTGGAGAAGCCTTTGCAAGCAAAGCTCACATGAGTGGGTTCTCGGAAGAATCTCCCACCTTTAGGCGTGGGGGGCGGCAAACCAATAGGATCCAATTCCTCCGGAAGCTGGGCAACAGCTATCCCAAGAACAAATTGGCACCCTATAGAAGCCAGAGAACAGTAAACCTCAGAGCCCCCTATCAAGGCGAAGCTCCGAGGCTCGGTCTGCTTTTGTGTATATGGCCTTCCCCGGCAAGACTAATCTATACCGCTATAACGTGCTTAAGCATATTTACACAGACCCATGCAGAAATCTCCTAGATCTGCACATTCCTGAACC
>JAMCVM010000223.1 GCA_023475835.1 Bacillota bacterium
CGGAGACGGCTAGGAGCAAAACTGCGGCCTCCGAAAGAGCGAACAATTCCAGACGTGTTCAGGAATGTGCAGATCTAGGAGATTTCTGCATGGGTCTGTGTAAATATGCTTAAGCACGTTATAGCGGAATAGGCTAGGCGTCTTGAAGGTCTTGGGTGAGAACACGCTATGTGGTAACGGTTTTGAAACATAAAATGGGTACACTTTTTCTCAGAGAGCCTGAACCATCGCGCATCAGGGTTCACCGAACTGAGGGAGTGTGATTTTGATGCATCCCGTTTTGAAAACGGCAAGCGCCGCTATTGTCGGCTTTGCAGTGGGTGCGGGGGCGGCGACCGGCCTTTACACTGCGGTCAACCGGACCCAAGATCGGACTGAAGCGCACGCACAGGCTGGACCTGCCAACGCGGCCGCCAGATACGCTAAAATTGCGGTCCCGACGGCCAGCACCCTGCCGATTGGGGCAGATACGATCTCTCAAGTGGTGGCCCGCACCAGTTCTGCCGTGGTGAAGGTAGTGGCCACTGTTCCGCAACAAGTCTCCATTTCCTCCTCGTCGTTTTTTACCCCATTTTTCGGGTCGGTTTTCGGCGGGGGAGCGGCTATTCCTTCGGAACAAGAAGTCGCTACAGATATTGGCTCGGGATTTTTCTTCAATAGCGAGGGATATCTGTTAACTAATGACCATGTCATCCAGGGTGCTTCTTCGCTGACGGTGGATGTGCCCGGATATCATCATCCGGTGGCGGCCACGGTGGTGGGGACCGATTACGCTGCCGACTTGGCCGTTCTGCGAGTGCGGCTTAAAAACCCTGCGCCGGTCTTAGCACTTGGAAATTCAACCGACACTCCCGTCGGCTCTTGGGCAATAGCCATAGGCAATCCTTACAATCTGAACCATACCGTGACCGTGGGCGTGATTAGCGCCAAGGGGCGCCCGCTGACGATCGGAAACCGGCAATATCGCAATTTGTTGCAAACCTCGGCCGCGATAAACCCTGGCAACAGCGGTGGACCGCTGTTAAATCTCCAAGGTGAGGTCGTGGGCATCAACACCGCGGTGCAGTCGCAGGGACAGGGCATTAGCTTTGCCATTCCTACCAGTACCATCGAGCAAGTATTGCCCCGCCTGATGAAGGACCATGATGTTCCCCAACCTTGGATCGGGATCTATGCGGCCACCGACAGCGCTAAGATCGCCAGAGAATATGATCTGGCCAGCCAGCGTGGAGTCCTTATAGCTGAAGTCGATCCGGGAAGCCCGGCTGCAGCCGCTAATTTATCGGCCGGGGATGTCATTACAGCGGTCAACGGAGTCAGTGTGCGAACTGCTTCACGCCTACAAGCCATCGTTCATCGATCGTCTGTGGGAACGAAACTCATTTTATCGGTGAATCATAACGGCTCGGAGACCAAGGTAGCCGTAATCGTCGGAGAGAACCCGAATAGCGGAGGGCTCTCCCCGTCTCTGGCCGGTTAAGTGGTTTTAATCCGATTTTTCAGTTGGGAGGGGTCGCTGATCTTCTCTCCGCTCTGAAGTATCTTCCGGGCGTCTTTGATTTTGTCCCAGACGTTCCAATTCAGGATGCCGACGACCCGATCTTGGTCGAGATAATACAATACGCCTTCTTCGTCGCGTTGCATCCAGTCCGCATAGACTGTCAAACTGGGGTCCAACCTTCCGATGGCTTCAAATCCCAGATGAAACAGATCCGAGTAAAAAAAGGGAAGATGAGTATAGGGCTTCTCCGCTCCTGTCATATTGCGGCCTGCGAGCCGTCCCTGGCTGATTGCGTTGTCTTCATGTTCTACGCGCACATGCGGACCCTGCCCACCCCAGGGAAACAAGGCGACATCGCCGGCAGCGTACACGTCGGGGTCATTGGTGCGAAGCAATGAATCGACGAAAATGCCGTCCCCGGTGGTCAATTGGGCGGCTTGCGCGAGCTCGATATTCGGAAGGATGCCGAGGCCGGCAACGACCACGTCAGCGGTCAAAAGTGTATGGTTGTCGGTCTGCACCTCAAAGCCTTCGGAGCGGTGCCTAACCGAGAGGACCCGCATGTTAGCGTAGATGCTGACACCATGGTCCACGTAGACCTGGCTAACGTGGGCGGCTAGATCTTTGGGGAGAACGTGACCCAAGATTCCTGATTCGGGAAAGATGATGCTGACGGACTTTTTGAGCTTAGCCAATTGAGCAGCGAGTTCTGCGCCAACAAAACCGCCGCCGATGACAAGAACGGAAGAATGCGTCTCAACCGCGTGATACAGTTTGAGATAGTCGTCTAGACTGCGGAAATAGATCACGTCGGGGTCGTCCTCAGCGCCTAAATCGTTTAAACGCCGAGGACGACCCCCGGTTGCCAACAGCAGTTTTCGGTACTCATAGGACACACCAGATGCGGTGTGGACCTGGTGTTGAGAGGGGTCGATAGCGCTGACTAGGGTGGTTAGCGCTATCGACCCGGTGCCCGAGGAGGCACACCAAATATCCTCCATGCGTTCTTCTGTCCACAGTTTTTTGCTTAGCGGCGGACGTTGATAGGCCGGATGTTTTTCCTCCGAGAGCATGAAAACCGAAGAGGCTGACTCTGCCCGCCGAATCGCTGCCCAGGCCGCATCGGCCGCCATTCCACCGCCGACGATGAGGTAATCTACGCGTTTCAGCATGTTAAATGCCCCCTT
Source organism: Bacillota bacterium (assembly GCA_023475835.1). GTDB lineage: Bacteria > Bacillota > Sulfobacillia > Sulfobacillales > Sulfobacillaceae > JAMCVM01. The sequence continues at coordinate 2,689 of JAMCVM010000223.1, forward strand.
AAAGGCTGCCAACGAGGCTAAGTGCCCACCTTTGGACCCGATCCACCGACGTCGTTATCCTTCCAACAAAAGACTTTCGGGATCCTCCATCAAATTTTTCAGCTTGACTAAGAAACGCACCGCGTCACCGCCGTCGATCAGACGGTGATCATAGGTAAGCGCCACATACATCATCGGCCGGATAAGCACTTGTCCTTCGACGGCGACCGGACGTTCCTCAATTTTATGCAATCCTAAGATGCCGACTTGCGGCGTATTGAGAATCGGTGTAGACAGCAGCGACCCGTAGGTGCCGCCGTTGGTAATGGTAAAGGTTCCTCCCCTGAGATCTTCTAGACTCAGCGTTTTCTCTCTGGCTTTGGTCGCCACCGAACGGATAGCTTGTTCGATTTGCGCGAACGATAGCCGATCGGCACCCCGTACCACCGGAACCACTAATCCTTGGTCTGTACCGACGGCGATGCCAATGTCGTAGTAATCTTTGAGCACCATGTCGGTGCCTTGAATCTCAGCGTTGACTTGCGGAAAAGCCTTTAGGGCAGCTACGGTGGCCTTGGTGAAAAAAGACATGAGTCCGAGACTCACCCCATACCGTTCTTTGAACCTATCGCGCCAGCGGTGACGCAATTCTTGAACCACCGACATGTCGACCTCGTTAAAAGTGGTCAACATCGCTGCTGTATGTTGGGCCTCTACCAAGCGGCGGGCAATGGTTAGACGGCGCTGAGATAGACGCACCCGGCGTTCATTGGGGCGTTCTTCGACGGCCGGTGATGGCGCCGGGGCGGCCTCCGGTTTCTGAGGGTGCTGTTCTGCCGAACGCTCGACATCAGCTCGAATCACCCGACCTCGGGGGCCGCTACCAACCACGGTTTGCAAGTCGACCGCCAGTTGTTCGGCCACATTTCTGACTCCAGGCGATGCTCGGCGATCTCCGGCTGCTGATTCGGGACTCGGGTCGGGCGTAGGCGCTGCGGGCAAAGGTTCTCCGATCGGGGTGGCCCCAGCGCTGTCATCGCCAGCTTCCAGCATTCCTAGCACTTGTCCGACCGACACAGTCTCCCCTTCCTGACAACTGATCTCTTTCAAAGTGCCGGAGGCGGTGGCACTGACTTCTAAATTCACCTTGTCGGTTTCCAGTTCCACCAAGGCATCTCCTAGCGAGACCGTATCCCCAGGCTGTTTTAACCATTGCCCCACGGTGGCTTCGACGATTGATTCTCCTAATGCGGGAACAGATATTTCGATGGACATATTGACCTCCTAGATGCGGACTTTGCTTCGATGAGTAGAAACTGCCAGCGTTTGTTGAATAATGGCCTGCTGCTCTTCTGCGTGCACCTCTGCGCTTCCCGAGGCGACGCTGGCACGGCCAGGCCGCCCAATGTAACCAAGCTCCATGCCGTGGGGTAAAAGATTTTGCAGCCGTTCTTGGACAAACGTCCACGCCCCCATGTTGCGCGGTTCTTCCTGAAGCCAGATGACTTCGCGTAAATTCGTAAACTGGGTTAAGTATGCCCGAATTGCGGCTTCGGGGAATGGGTAAAGTTGCTCCAAGCGCAAGACTCGGAGCACGCCTAACTCCGGCTCGGAACGCTTGCCTGCCTCCGCTTTGATGTCGACTGCAACCTTGCCGGAAGTCAACACTACGCGTTCCACTGCCTCCGTCGGTCCGTTCGCTAGCGGAAGTTCCAAAATTTCTTGAAAAGGTCCTGCCAGTAAATCTGTTAGACTGGACCCGGCTAGAGGATGACGCAAGAGACTTTTCGGGGTCATGACGATGAGTGGTCGAGGGTCAGAGGACAGTCGAAATGCATGCAGACGAAGCAAATGAAAATACTGAGCGGCCGTGGTGCAATTAGCCACGTAGCAATTGTCTTCGGCGGCAAGTTGCAGATATCGTTCCAGGCGAGCGCTCGAATGTTCTGGACCTTGTCCTTCAAACCCATGGGGCAGGAGCAAGACCAAACCAGAAGATTGCCGCCATTTGGCTCGCCCAGCGGCGATAAACTGATCGATGATGGGCTGGGCGACATTAGCAAAGTCGCCGAATTGCGCCTCCCAAATCACCAAGGTTTCTGGAGCCCGAACGCTATAACCATATTCGAAGCCTAGGACCGCCGCTTCCGAGAGGGGACTGTTGTGAATCTGGAACGAGGCGCGATTGGACGAAATGGCCGCCAGCGGAATAATCGAAGGACCGCCCTCGGTATCATGCCACACTAAGTGCCGTTGACTAAACGTCCCTCGTTCTGTGTCCTGGCCGGTCATCCGAATGGGAGTGTTGTTAGCGAGAATCGAGGCGAAGGCGAGAGACTCGGCCCAGGCCCAATCAATGGTCCCCTCTTCGTCGAGACCATCGAGGTGCCGAGCCATCACTCGGGCTAACTTGGGATGGAGATGAAAGCCTTCCGGTACTGCCAGCAATTCGCGATTCCAAGCCCTAATTTGATCGCTGTCGAGCGGGAGTGCGGACTTGGGGGCCGGTTTAGGCACCGGGTCTCCAAAACTTTCGGCTACCGATTCAGCGGAGGCTTTTTGATGAGCGCGGGTCATCCGTGCATGGGACGCTTCACGAATCGCCCGTATTTTTTCCTCGGAAAGAATCTTTGCGTCCGATAGTGCTTGGGAGTAAAGGACAGCCACGGTAGGGTGGGCCGCAATCTCATGATATAAATGGGGTTGGGTGAACGCCGGTTCATCTCCTTCGTTGTGGCCCCAACGTCGATAGCCTACGATATCCACCAGAAAATCTTTATGAAACCGCTGACGAAATGAAAATGCTAGATCTATGGCCGCGATCACGGTTTCGGGCATGTCTGCACTGACATGAATAATGGGGATGTCATACCCCTTGGCTAGATCACTGGAGTAACGCATTGACCGTTCGTCTTCGGTGTCGGTGGTGAATCCAATGTCGTTATTCGAAATGATATGCACGGTGCCGCCGGTTTTATAGGCACTGAGCTTGGATAAGTTGAGAGTTTCGGCGACGACGCCCTCCCCGTCGAAGGCAGCGTCGCCATGGACGATGATCGCCAAGGCATGATTGAATGCCGGCGAAGGAGTGCCAGGCACGTCGCGACGGTCCTGAAGCGCGCGAGTCTGACCCTCAACGACTGGATTGACCAGTTCCAAATGACTTGGATTGTTGGCCAAAATGACGTTGATATCACGTCCGGCAATGGACTGCTGCCGCGAAAACCCAAGGTGATATTTGACGTCGCCGGTCCAATGAGGGTCATCCATCACGGGCTCAGAATGATGGTGGAGAAATTCGGCGAGGAGTGTTTCCAAGGGTTTTTTCAGCACGTGTGCGAGGACATTTAGCCTGCCGCGATGGGCCATGCCGATGACGGCGGCGTCGATTTCAGCGGCGGCGGCTAAACGGACGAGGTGGTTCAACACCGGGACGATGACATCTAGCCCCTCGACCGAAAAGCGTTTTTGTCCGGGAAAGGTTTGATGGAGAAAATGCTCAAATTCCTCAGCATCGACAAGTTCCTGGAGCAACTGCAGTTGGTCGGCCGCGCTGAAAGTCGTCGACCTCGAGGGGGACTCTACTTGCTGTCTCAACCAATTGCGTTCGTCGCGGTCCAAAACATGTTCGAACTCGATGCCCATCGAGCCTAGATAACTCTGGCTGAGTGAGGCCAGGACGGCACTTATGGTCATCCCCAACGAAACGTATTCCGGGCCTAATATGCTACTCGGCAGCGATGCTGTCGCCGTTTGGTCAATACCGCGCGCGGCTAAGTCAAATAGGCTGGTCCGCTCGGGTGGGTGAAAGGGGTCAAAGGCAACCGCCCGGTGCCCTTCCCGGCGCAGGTCTTCAATGAATTGAATGACCGGTACGATTTGTTCCAATGTCTCTCGGGCGATACCGGGGGCGGCTGGCTCCCCCGAGTTCTGTTCGAAGGTGGGCGGCAAGGCTCCTGCGCGTTCTTGTTCCTCGAAGAAGGTTCGAGTGTTGGTGTCGATCGAGACCGGGTCCGCGAGGTATTGTTCGTAGAGACCCATGACATAGCCAGCGTTGGCACCATAAAATCGCTGCCACTGGCTCGACCCGTCCTGCTGATTGGCCATTCTTTGTTCATCTCCCCAAAAAGTCTCCACTAAGGAGCGTTCGACAGGGGGGAGGTAGCCCCCCATCGAATTTTCCCCGTAAGCTTGTCGAACTTACGTCTTCTAGTCTGAGCATATCGGATCCGTAAGCTAACTGCGAATGAAACTTTTCTATTCATAACCAAACTAAAGGTTATACACGCGTCGTCAGGCTGCCAGTGCTACAATGAAGCCAATGTGTGATCGAGGGGGAGGATTCTGAAGACGGATATCGATGTGGGTCAAATAGTGGTTGAGACACAAGCTCGAATCGGAGGAGGCGCCCAGCCTCATTGGGTGCCTGGATCTCGATACGGCCAGGCCGTTAACGATGTGGAAAAAAATCTCGCTGGGTGTATCGATCACACCTTGTTAAGCGCGGATGCCGACCAAGAGGACATTGAGCGTTTATGCCAACAAGCGCTGAAGTGGTCGACGGCGAGCGTGTGTGTCAACCCGATTTGGGTTTCCTTGGCCTCCCGCAATCTCGGCGCCTCAACCGTACGTGTCTGCTCCGTGGTGGGATTTCCCTTCGGTGCTTCTTTGAGTGCGCTGAAGGCCAAGGAAGCCCATATGGCGGTCGAGGAAGGCGCTAGCGAAATAGACATGGTGATGGCTTTGGGGAAGTTTCGGAGTGGATGCTGGGAATTCGTGCTCGACGATATTCTTCAGGTGCGCCAAGCTATCGGCGACCTAGTGCTGAAAGTGATTGTCGAGACCGGGCTGTGGGAGGATCACCAAATCGTCCAAGCGGCGACGATTTCCGTCGCCGCAGGCGCAGATTACCTGAAGACGTCTACCGGATTTCTGGCCGGAGGAGCAACGCTGCCCGCGGTTCGCTTGCTTCGCACCGCGGTTGGGGTAACGGCCGGCGTCAAAGCGTCAGGAGGCATCAAGACCCGCCAGGCGGCTTGGTCAATGATCGCTGCCGGAGCCGACCGCTTGGGATGCAGCCAAACCGAAGTCTTGCTTCAGGGAGAGTAAAGAAGGGCGGCCTAAACGGAATATATCCAAGGCCATGCTTCGATGGTGGCAAAGCATGGCCCCGGGAGTTTTTGCTAAGCGGAGGTACGTTGACTTCCGGCCGCGTTGGCATTGGCAGCCAAAACAAACGACAATCCGGCACCGATCAGCACCAAAATCCCTACGACCAGGGTAACGAGTAGGTCGTCTTTGTGGTGTTTGGCGAATCCTAACGTCCAGGGTGAAATGGCCATCCAAATGCCTAACAGGGCTAGCACGATGTCGCGCCAACGACCCGACTGGGGCGCTAGGACCACCCAAAGTGCGCCCAGCAAGATCAGCGCGCCCCCGATAATAAAGTTCCACTCCGGTGCCGCCGAGTGCTTGGCGGCAGACAATATCCAAGCACTCGCTACGAACCACGCTCCGAAAACCGCGACGGCCCACCAACGAATACTCACGGATCTTCCTCCTATCAAGAGCTTCAATGTAGTAGAGAATACGCATAAAGGACTAATGGAGACGGGCGAGGCCCATCTCCATTATATGGGCAAAAACGCCAAAATTGCACAAAAGTATCGGCAAATTTTGGCGATAGCACAAATCATAGGCACCTTTATTATCGGTGTGGGGTTTAAATCACACGAACCGCCAAACTACGATCCGCTAGGGGCCCACGGTTACCGTTGTGGTGAGAGCAATATTCGGCCCAAAATGATAGGTCACAATCTGCCCGCTGCTGTTGAGAAAGGCGACATCGCCGTTGGGTTCCATGGCCATGGAAACTGGGCTTCCCAAAGTGTCGGAGACTTCGGACAGAACCTGACCGGTGTGGCTGACCAGTGCCACCCGATTGTCTCCCCGGTCCCATATCACCCAGTTTTGACCATCTGCGAAAAGATCCGTCGGATGATGCAGCGCGTCGAGTCCCGACCCATTGCCAAAAAAGTGGGCGATGAGGTGACCGGTTAAGGAATATTGCGATAGCACGCCACCGTAGTATCCGCTGATCCAAAGACTCTTGGGCCCGAGCGCGATGCCGTAGGGCGAGTCGGGATCCTTAAAGGTTTCCAACACCGTGCCATCTTTGGAAAGATGAACAATTTCATGATCATCGGTGTCCGCGACCCAAATACTACCGTTGGCGGCAATGGCAATGGCGCGCGGACCCAACACCCCCTGGCCTCCGGGCTGCAGCCATCCGACGACGCCGCTTGGCTGACTCGAAGTGGTGGGGAACAACACTAATATCCGGTTGTACAAACTATCCAACGCGTAGACCACGTTGCCATCGACGGCGAGTTGGGTGATGGCGGACGGCTTATGGTTGCCGGGAACCGGTGGAATGGTCCATTGCCCCAACACCTTCCCCGACGGTGAAAAATGGATGACCGAACCGTTTTGAAGGGCTTCGTAATAGCTGTTGTGCGGGCCGAAGGTGAGAGCAGTGGGGTGAGGCCGCCCCGTCAGCGCGGTCACGTACTTCGGCCAATCGGAAATGGTAAAGGTTTTCATGCGGTAGTTGGTGACCAAGAGAGTGCCGTTCGATTGAAGTTGGATCTGCTCTGGGAAGGGCACCTCACCCTGTTGCAAGTACGTGCCGTTCGGGGTAAACGTCTCCACGCGATTATTGAGGGTGTCAGCTACAAAGACGGTGCCATTGGCGGCCACGGCGATCCCGCTCGGTCCGTCAAATTGTCCATTGCCATCGCCCCAGCCTCCCCAGGATTGCAACAATTTGCCGGTGGCGGAGAAATGAAGCACACGCTGGGTGCCGCTGTCGGTGACGTAGACGGTACCGTTGGGAGCCACGGCAATCCCCGAAGGCGCGACCATGCCCGAACCGGTGGTCCCATAATGGCCAAAACTGAGGATAAATTTGCCAGATGCAGTAAATTCTTCGATGCGGGCGTTGCCCTGGTCGGTCACATACAAGGTGTGTTGGGGGGACCACGCCGCAGCTGAGGGCATGTTTAAGTCCCCTGGGGCCTTTCCCGGGGTGCCAAAAGAGGAGACTTTGTGGCCGACCTTCACCCAAATTTGGTCGCCGTAGGTGTTGACCACGGCGCTGTATATGGTGTCGGTGCCGGAGCGCTGAGCCACCGGAGCGACAGAGCCGTCTACGGATTCTGGGACTTCCGGGATGACCCGGGCCGCTTCATCAAGCGCCGCTATGGGTGCCGCTCTCCACGGCGTCGGTGCCGGATCAGGAAAGCCTGTGCGACTGCCAAAGTCTGCCGTCTTCGGGGTGCCGTGGCTGCCAATGGGGACTAGTTGCACCACAAAATAAGGATTGCCGCCAATGGGATGTTCTTTTCGGTTTCCTGCCGAAGACAACGTGGCAGCGGGTAGGGGCACGTGAAAGTATCCGTGCGCTGCATGAATCATCTGAGTCTGGCCCATGTCGTCGACCAGCAGAGCCGTTTTGCTGAATGCCTTTACCGTGCCGGTAATCGCCGGAGCGCCTTGATCCCAAATGACCGAGATGTAGCGACCCGGTGCGCCAAAATTGACTTCATCCATGGCTTGGGGATTGACCCCGTCAAACGGCGGGATATAGCGAGAGAGATAACGCGCTCCACTTAAGTAACGAATCAAGGTCTGGTAGGCCGTATAGGCCGGGCGAGGCTGATTGGACTGAGTCAAAAGGCCCACGGGGCCATTGAACTTGTTCAGCGGCTTCGGTTCCGGCAGTTGATAGACCTCCACCCGGCTGCTATAGGCTAAACTGTCAGCTATTTCTTCGACAATAAAGGCCGCCTGTTGGCTCGGAGTGACTCCGGGATCGTTTTTGGGGGCTTTATAGCCCTTGACGATTGGGGTGACATTGGTCTCGCTGAGCCAGATCGGGGTACCGCTGAGGCCGTTGGCAGCCAAAATCTTGTGGTAGCGGGTATAGATCTGCTGATTGAAATTGATCGTGTTATAAAGGTTCAGATCGAGGGCATCAAAAAAATCGTGGTGAGTAGAGGCCCCCGGCAGCGCCGCTAAGTCTTTGATCAATTGCACTGTGACATGGCCGTGCGCGTACCAATAAGGGGTGCCCGGCAATAAGATGTGTGCGTTGGGGTCCGCAGCATGGGCAGCCAGGTACGCCACTTTAACCATCTGCGCAAATTGTGCCAAGGTGCCGGTCCAGGTGTTAAAATGCCCGGAGGGAATACTAATCTCGTTGCCTATGACCCACGTGTCGATGAGGCCTGCATAGTGCCGAGTCAGTCGATAGATGAAATTTCCCCACGTGTTTTTGGGACTGTTCCAGGCGTCATAGAGCCCTTTTGGCACTGAAGAGTTGGGAGACCTTCGTGCCCAGTTGGGGGTGGATACCAAAACCCCGACCGGAATCCTTCCCGCCTTGACCTCCCTTAGTAGATCCGAATCATTTTTGGTAAAGAAGTTGTTCCATACCCCCGGCGAGGGTTCCAGAGAGTCCCAGAACATGGTAATTCTTTCCCAGCCAATGCCCAAATTGGAAGCGGCCTTGGGGTCAGCATACGCTTGTGCCGCTCCGAAGCGATAATCCGGATGTCCTGGGTTGGGGGTAATGTACGGATTTTGAGCTGCCTGCACCGGATGATGAGACGAAGTGGAGATTAAGGCTAGTCCTGCCGCGACTGCAATCATGCCCACTTGCGTGATTGTTCGCTTGCGATGCCGTTTAATCATTGCTGGCGCCCTTCCCTTAGTCGTTCGCTACGTATCGACACATCTGCAAAATTTTCATTAAAACTTCGCAACCGAAAGGCTGTTTTCCTGCTTGCAATTTATGGAAATGCTGTTCTCTTAGTAAAATATTGCCGACTTGACTATTCGCTGGTTAAATTGCTTATTTTGCCACCTGCTAAAAGATGAGAAAATCAGACATGCTCTGGGCCCGAGACGCGCTGTTGAGCTCAAAAAGTCAGAGGCCGGGTAAACTGCGGCGTGGAGTTTTTCGTATGCGCTTTAGGCCGACCATGAAACTAAGGCACAAAGTTCAGTGTTTACCTGATCGACCCTGGGCTTTTCAAATCGCCGCTAGTTATACTGCGCGCGGGCCATAGTTTTCGTTTTTGGGAGAACGCCATCGTGTTGGAAAACCATTATGCAACCATCGGTTGAGACGCCCACCGCCCTGGCATCAAACCGTCAAATTTGACCCGCGCGCAGTATATCTAAAAACGGTATTATAGGCTTCAGAGTGGTCATGGTAAAATGAGACCAAGCGCTAGGCTAGATCACCGCGCTCAGGCGATCCTGAGGCCATTTGCCGTGAGGACCTGAAGGGTTGCTGGGGCCAACGCCGAGTCTCGGAGTGAGACCGCGGCGATGAAAATGCGGGTCAGAACCCCATCCCTTAGGAGCGGGGAGAGGCGCGGCAGATAGCCTTTGAACACTTGCGGAACTCTGACCTACCGCTGACAGGGTTCCTTTAGCGGCGGTTTTGGCGCATGTTTCTCTGACGAGGTGGTTTTTTCGCTGTTTGCCCTCTATCGGGTCGAGCCTGGGGATCGGAGTTGCCCTGATGGCTTTGCGGGCCCTAGAATTGGAGCCGGCGGTAGAGATCACCGATGAAAGAGGAGGTCGTGTTGGAGACAAAAGCGCCCTATACAAATCTCATGAAACCGCAAAACCATCAGGGCGAGACATCCGATGCCACCGAGCTCAGACGTGTGGATTGGCAGGTGGCTGAAACCTTTACTAAGTTTCTTTATCCCTTTGTGTTCACACATCGTCTGAAGTCGAGTGTGGAGGCATGCGGCAACGATTTTTCCCAGGCGCTGTTATCGGACCCGGAGTTGTCTGGGGTCTTTGTGGAGGATCCGTTTGATGCGTCGGAATTAGAAAATATGTTGCCCTATGTGAAGCAATATTTGAGCCTGGCGACCAATCAACGGCGCTTTCGGATGAATCTTGCCTGTTTGTCCGCCGGTGCTTTTTATGCTTTTTTGGCTGAATCCGAAAAGTCCTCGTCCTTTCGCATTAGTCAGATTGTGCTGTATGTGTTTTTTAACGGGGTGGCGTGTCTTGCCCTTGAGATTCGACCGACGTCAGAAAATGGTCTGGCACCGTCGGTTGAGGACGTGGAGCGAGTCAACGCGCGTTTGGCCTCCCTAATTCATGGCGCTCCGTTCCATATGGTCACCTATAAGCCGTCAGACATCGAACCGGTGGGCGAACCCCAAGGGTGGAGTATTGCATTGTTGTGCCAGAAACATTCTCGAATTACCCTGAAGTTGCTGATTGATGATTTGCTGAAATCATTTTTTTCTGAGTCTAGCCTCTTTCGGATAACACCGATGGTCGACCGCTTTTTGCCGGTTTATGGCGCTATGCTGCTCCGGCCGGATCGGTTGGCTGGGATGGATGTGTTGGATGAACGATTTTATGAGTTTGCGCAGCATCACCTGACCATCTTGCGTAAAACCTTTACCCCCAACGACATCAGTCATTTCTCGCAAATTCATTTGGAAGATGCCACCCATCACTACCTGCCCTACCATAATGTCATCCACACGCAATCGTTAGACGGTGGATTTGTCCTGGCTTATGACAACGGCCTGGACCATTTTGCCAAGCGGCCCGCCCGCGCCATGGAATCGTTTCGGACGAGTTATTTCTTGATGATGTTAATCCCTTTTCATCAGCGCCTCAGTATCTTGCGCTATGCCATGGGGGCCTCTTTGGCGGGTTTGTCGCCGCGTCGCGGCGAAGACCTTCGGACTTTGCGAGAAGCGATTTATGACTTTACCTCGCGTTGCTATTTCAGCCAGGCTTCGGTGAGTGAGGAAAGGGATCACATTTATCGCCGCTGGCAAGACGAATTTCATGTCGTACCCATGTACAACGAACTCAAAGAGGAGGTCCACGATATCGATAATTATCTAGCCGGTCTCGACCGCGAGCGTGAGAATATGCTCAAGGACTTAAGCCTGCGTCGGGACTCGCGCAACATGCATCTCTTTGGGTTGATCACTATGATTTTTCTTCCGGTGACAATCTTGGTGGAGGCGATCCCGGCGATTCCGATTCTTCATCGGTGGATAAATTTTGCAGTCCATCCAGTTCGGGCGCTTTTGATAGTCGCTGCCATGGTGGCATTTATCGTCGTGTTGTTGGCCTTGCTCTTTCGAAACCTTCGCCAAAGTCGAAAGACCCTGGGTCTATAGTTTAGGCGCCACTTCCAGACCCGAAAAGCCAAATCACGCGCGAGCACGAAGATGCTCTCACCTGATCTCGGCTCTTTGCCAATCATAAGTCGGGGCGGGGGGAGGACTGACGCGGGCACGAACAGCGGGGAAGGAGGGGGAAGGAGATTTCCGCGGGATGTCGAATCGAGATATCACCGAGAGACTTTGGGCCAGACGGAGGCCGAAAACGGGTGACGGGGGTTGACCGTAATCTTGGGGGGATGGACCACAGGGCGTGGGCGACGATGGAGGGTGTGCCGGAAGCGTCCGGGGCGAGGGCAAAATCCTAGCGCCACCAAGGCAGATTTTCCTGGACGAACACTCTTAGAGAGAGGATACAAGAATCCATGGCCTTTGCCGAGACGTTGGACCAGTTGCTGATGGAGGTGGCAAACGAAGGGGGAGCCGATCGTTGGTTAATGTTGCAGACAGCCTATACCGGTGCAGCCCGCCGGCAGGCGCTCTATCGACTGCCCGCTGGCAACCAGTCGCGAGTCGCCGACGTGGGTTGCGGGTTAGGGGCAGCCGCATTAGAAATTGCCGAACACTTTGGGGCGGAGGTTCATGGGTTTGACCAGGATCTTGCCCGCCTGACTATAGCCGAGCGCTTGCGTCGTAGTTTTCCGAGTCTGGCCGGACGGGTCGCCTTTTTCCCTGCCGATGTGGCTCGTCAGATACCGCGGGTACCCTTTGATATCGTCACCGCAAGATTTGTTCTGCAGTACCTTCCGCCAGAAGAAACCTTGGTTCATTGGCGGGACTGGCTCAAACCGGGGGGGTGTCTTTATTTGGAAGAGGTTGATGACGGCTGGACGGTTGAGTATCCTCCCGCCCCCCTAGCTTGGCGGCGAGTGTTGGCTGCTTATCAAGCGTATGCGTTCGATCATGGTTCGGATCGGCAGATTGGGCGGAAATTACCCCAATATCTTGAGCGATCAGGATATCGGTTGACCCGAGTATTGTGGAACCCCCAAAGTTCGCTGGGTACCGAACAAAGGTCAGATCCACAGGTGGGGTTTGAACGGGAACGATTGTCCAGCATGCACAGCGCTTTAGTGGCGGAAGGGTATCTGACCCTTGACGAATTTCAAGAAGGGATCGACCATTTTGATGCCGCCTATCCCAAGATGACCTTTGTAACGGGAGCCACCATCCAAATTTGGGCCACTCCCTGAGGACTCTCGAACGGCGGTGGGCGGGATTAGCTTGAAGCGTAGGCACCTGGGCTCGCTCGATGGAATTGTCTCCGAGGGCTTGCGCCCAGCCCGGTAAAGGCCCATCCCAGGTGCGGGGGCGCCCGATGCGCATCTTGGATGGGCGGTGCGATAATTGTGGGCCATGGCCGCCTGGAGTCTTGCCGTGCCTGCGATTTTACCCGATTTTTATCTGACTCATCGGTCGACTGAGACAACCGTGGATTCTATATGGTCGAACGTTCGCCGAACCGACGGCCATAAGATCTAGAGATCCATCGAGAGGAGGCTTGTCGGTGAAGGCTGCCATTCAGCGTTCCATGGAGTCGTCCGTGCTGGCAGAATTGGTCCGCGTGGTCGGGGCCAAAGAAGTTCTGGTAGATATCGAAGAGCGCGCGCTCTACGGGTATGATGCAACCATCCATCGTTTTGTGCCCGATGCTGTGGTCCGGGTCGGCAGTCTAAAAGAGGTGTGCGATGTGCTTCAGATCTGTAGGCAGGCACACCTTCCTGTGGTTCCCCGAGGGGCGGCCACGGGCCTTTCCGGCGGTGTGCTGCCGGTCCGGGGTGGGGTGATGTTGGATATGGGCCGTCTTCAACGTATTCGCGAGATTAATCGCGAGGACTTGTATGCTGTGGTCGAGGCAGGAGTGACAGTGGAACGCTTTGCCGAGGCGGTGCAGGAAACGGGGCTCTTCTTTCCTCCCGACCCGTCCAGCGCCAGGGCATCGACCATGGGTGGGGGCGTAGCGGAAAATGCCGGAGGCCCGCACGCGTTCAAGTACGGGGTGTTTCGAGATTATGTCCTCGGCCTCACCGCGGTGAAAATGGACGGAACGGTCGTCCGAACCGGGGGAAAGACGGTTAAAAATGTGAGCGGATACGATTTAACCCGGCTACTCGTGGGCTCTGAGGGAACGTTAGCAGTGGTCGTCGATGCGACCGTTCGTCTGATCCCCGCGCCTAAAGCTAAACGCACGCTGTTAACCGCCTACGACCGTTTGGACGATGCGGCAGCTTCAGTCAGCCAGATCATCGCCAGAGGGATGCAGCCAGCGGCGTTGGAGTTTATTGATGATGCCTCCATGCGGGTGGTCGAAGACTATTTGCATTTAGGGTTGCCGTTGGATGCGGAGGCTTTGCTGCTGATTGAGGTCGACGGGTCCGAAGCGGAAGTCAGTCGCCAAGCCGACGAAATTACCGCACTTTGTGAATCGCTCAATGCGCGCTCGGTGAAGGTCGCCGTCAGTGAGGCGGAAGCTGCTGGGCTTTGGAAAGCTCGCAAGTCGATTTCATCGGCCGTGGCTCGAATCAAGCCTTCTAAAGTTTCTGAAGATGCCACCGTGCCGCGCAGTCAAATCCCTGCCATGGTGCGCAAACTGAAAGAGATTGCTCAGCACTATGAGGTCGATTTGGTGGTTTTCGGGCATGCCGGAGATGGCAATTTGCACCCCAATATTATGTGTGATGAAACCAACCAGGAGGAAATGGGACGGGTGTGGCAAGCCGTGGCTGAAATTTTTGCAGTGACTTTGGAATTAGGGGGAACACTGACCGGAGAACACGGGGTTGGAACGATGAAGGCTCCCTTTATGCAGTGGGAACATGGGGAGGAAGGACTCGCGGTCATGCGGGCGATTAAAAACGCTTGGGATCCTGACCACCTGTTGAATCCGGGCAAGCTGTTCCCTGAAGATGCTCCGCCGTGGCCGGTGAGCCTGGAGCCGTGGGAATCCCGTGTCAAGCATAGGGGGACCTCATGGCCGACCTAAATTTTCCATTCGTCGATCCGCCGAGGCAAGACCAGTTTCAGTCCTGTATTAAGTGCGGTCTGTGCTTGGACAGTTGTCCGACTTTTCAAGAAACCGGGAGGGAACTAGAATCTCCACGCGGCAGGGTTCAGTTGATAGCTGCAGTGGCACGGGGTGTTGTGCCTTTGCAAGCACCCAAGGTTGCCCAAACGCTGTTTAGTTGTCTGGATTGTCGTGCATGTGAGGTGGCTTGTCCGTCGGGTGTGCCCATTGGCTCCCTCATTGAAAGGGGCCGCGCCCAAGTGGTTGGGTGGCAAGAGGCTCACCCTGATTTACACGGCCAGCGCTCCGTGTCGAAGACCACAAGGTGGGCCGTAACCCATCTTTTGCCCAATCAAAGAAGGCTAAGACGACTTGGATGGGTGGTCGCGCGCGTGCAAAGATTAGGGCTTTTAAGTGGGCCTGGTCGACGGCTGTTGCCAAAGCCGATGCGCGCTATGGCACAGAGCCTGCCACCGCTCACGGGGAAAGAGACGTTGCCCCCTGAGCGCACGACGGGGTCGTCGCCGAACCCGAAAAAGAAGGTCGGCGTGTTTTTGGGATGCGTGATGGACGTGGTGTTTGGGGACGCCAATCAAGCGACCATTCGTGTGTTGGATAAAAACGGGCTGGGACCGGTGGTCCCCCAGGGGCAGAATTGTTGCGGAGCATTGGCCATTCATGCCGGCGAACGAGAAACCGCGCGGAAGATGGCGCGACGCAATATTGATGCATTTTTAGCCGGGGATTTGGATTATATCGCTACCAACGCCGGCGGTTGTGGTGCGGCACTGATGGAGTATGGGGAATGGCTGGCTGACGATCCTCAATACCGCGAAAAAGCTGAGATCTTCTCAAAAAAAGTCAAAGACGTGGCCCAGATTCTGGACACGGAGGGATGGCAGGTGCCCCGGTCGGCAACGACGGAAGTAGTGACCTACCAAACGTCGTGCCACTTGTCTAACGTGATGAAAGCAGGTGCGGCGCCGGAGCGTATTTTGCAGTCTATTCCAGGCGTGCAGTTAAAACCCATGGCGGACAGCGCCCGCTGTTGTGGCAGTGCGGGCATCTATAATCTGACTCATCCACAAATGGCTGAAGCCTTGCTGCGACGAAAGATGGAGGATGTGCCCGATGGCATCGACACCATTGTCACCGGCAATCCTGGTTGTTGGCTGCAGTTGCTGCATGGAGTGCAGGCCTACCGCCCCGGTGTTCAAGTGCGCCACCTGGTGCAGGTCCTCGATGATGCTTACCAGCGGGAAACTTCGTCGCCGTAGGCTAGCGGCGCTTCAGGATAGCTAATCCAGTCGCTCCAACTGCCGGGATAGAGTCTGGCGTCGATGCCCGCAAGACTCAAAGCAAGAAGGTTTACGCAAGCGGTAACACCCGACCCGCAATAGATGACTAGACGATCCGCCTGGCTCTCCAAGGGTTTATGGTAGTCGAGGAGCCAGGCCGGATGGTGGTAGTGGCCGGGTGCCGTTTGAGTCAAGCGGTAATCCCACGAAAGTGCGCCGGGGATATGCCCCGCCTTAACGTCTATCGGTTCGACTTCACCGCGGTAGCGTTCGGGGGACCTGGAATCCACCAGCACAAAATCCAAGGGATTTTCGCTTATGGCTTGATAGTCGACGATCATCGCGGAGTTGGGCGCGGCTAAAAAATCTCCGGTCGAAGATGGGACCGAAAGCCCGGAACTGGCTCCAAATCCACGTTTCATCCAGGCCGGCCAGCCGCCTTGCATGACCCAAACCTGGCGGTGCCCAAAATAACGAAGGAGCCACCAAAGCCGGGCGGCGCCAGAGCCGTCGCCATCATCATAGGCTACTACCTTGGACGCCCGGCCTATGCCGAGCGCGCGCATCCGATCCTCAAAGGCCGCGCGATCCGGAAGGGGATGGCGGCCCCCGTGAGCGCTCAGCGGAGAGGACAAGTCTCGGGCCATATCGAGATAATGTGCGCCGGGCACATGCTCCGCGCGGTAATGCCACTCGCTGGCTTGAGGCGCTGATAAGTTGTACCGGCAGTCGACGATGACCGTTGAACGGTCCGAAAGCATATCCAGAACATCTTCGACAGTGATTAGCGGAAGCTGTAAAGACGGTTTCATACGCGAGCCTCCAGAATGTGGGCGGATATTGACGGCAATCTTGCCTTCGCTTTATTTTAGCCCATGCCGAGTCGGCGGGGAAGATGCTGACGCAGACGTGGCATCTAGGTGTATGCTGAGAGTCAATCATGATGATAGGAGATGATTTGCATATGGACGATTTGCGCGAAGAGGTGGCGGTCCAACTATTCAGCGTTCGCGATGCGATTCAGGCCGATCTGGAAACGAGTCTGAATCGGCTTAGCCGTTTAGGTTTTCGGGGAGTGGAATTGGCAGGGTGGGCTGGGTCTCGCCCCGAGCGCTGGAGCCACCTGCTTCTGCAAAATCGGCTGACTCCGGTTGCCATGCATATTCCCTTCGATGACCTCGACCATGACGTCGAACGGGTCGTCGCCGAGGCAGAGATGATTGGATGTCCGGTAATGGTTTTGCCCTGGATCGGTGAAGAGAAGCGTCGAACCCCGGCCGATTGGTCCAAGACGGCGGCATGGATGAATCGAATCGGTGAAAGCATCCGGCGACAGGGCAAACGCTTTGGCTACCACAACCATGCTTTCGAATTTGATCACTTAGAATCGGGGGAAACTGGCTATGATCGCCTAATTGCGGAGACCGACCCGGCTTTGGTGGAGTTTGAATTGGATATATTTTGGGCGGCCAAAGCGGAGCAAAATGTCCCAGAGTTAGTGTCGCGCCTCGGAACGAGATTGACGTTTTGCCACATTAAAGATATGACCGGAGATCAGGAGCGGACCTTTGCCCCGGTGGGCCACGGCATCTTGCCCTGGTCCGAGTGGCTTCCGATGCTTAAGGTTCAGGCACTGATTGTGGAACAAGATGCGTGCAAAGACCCGGATCCATTCAACTGCCTCAAAGCGAGCATCGACTTTTTACAGTCAAAGCCTGAATCGGAATAAAGCGCGCCAACGCCGCCGGGGTCGGCCACAGCCACCACGATCGGCATGAGCCAACGGCTGATCGTGGTGGACCGATAGGTGCTATCCTCGGGCGATAAAGGCGGTGTTTTTAAGATTTTCTTGGTTGTAGAGCAGGGGCTGCCCGTCTATTTGGCAAACCTCGCCGCCCGCTGCAACCACGAGACAGTGGCCAGCGGCTGTATCCCATTCCATTGTGGGTCCGAGACGAGGATAGAGATCGGCCCGGCCTTCAGCGACCAAGCCAAACTTTAACGCGCTGCCGGCGCGAATCCACTGACTCACACGCATTCCCTGTGCCTGGACCCACTCCACTTCTTGACTGCTGTGGGCTCGACTTACAGCGCAGCGGACCTCTTGACCCTGAATGGGTCGGCGGCTGAAAATCCGCGAGGCCTGGCCTGATTCGATGCGGTAGGCTCCTTGGTCGGCGATGCCTACATAGGTTACCGCTTGCACCGGAATATCCAAGAATCCTAAGACCGGCTGATTCCCATGAATCAAAGCGAGATTAATAGTGAATTCATCCGTGCGTTCAACAAAGTCACGGGTACCGTCCAGCGGGTCGACCAACCAAAAATCATCCCATAGCTTGCGTGATTCCCAGTCTGATTGATAACCTTCTTCGGATAAGATAGGCAGGCTAGGACTTAGCCCGGTTAAGCCTTGGCTAAGTATTGCATGGGAACGACGATCAGCCAAGGTTAGGGGACTTTTGTCGGTTTTGTACTCGACCTCCATGTTGGCATCTTGGTAGACATCCAGGATGGCTTGGCGGGCGCGTGCAATCAGTTGAAGGAGGGAAGAGGCAGACAGTCCATGAGGCAATAGCGGCAAGCTGTCGATAGTCACCGGATCAAACTCCTTTCGCCCTCATCTTAGCGGACAAGGGCGGGGGATGACAAGATCGGGCAGAGTTCCCGAAGAAAAACCAATTTCCCAAAATTCGAAAGGCACCAAGGTGAAAGCTATCGGTTATAATCAAATTCGCCAAATGATTGACTTTTTTCCGTCGACAAATTCATGATCGGATCGAGGTTTGGTTTGCAAAGAGAGGAGAAAGACGAATGAACGAGGCGCTCAGACGCCCACTTCCGAATCCTGTGGGGGGGGACGTAGTATGGTCCAAGAGCCTCATTTACCCCATCTTGGTGATGGCGGTGGGAGGGGCGGCCGCTTTAGTCAGCTCGCTGGTCGGAGCGCTGTTATTGGTGATAGGGTTTGCCTGGCTCGCCTATCGCTCGATTCCTATCGGCCTGGCGGCGTATATCGTCATGGCCCCGATTCCTTTGGAAATCATTGTTCACGCGCATAAATTATTTGTGTCTGATGCGATGGCCGTGTTGCTCATGGCGATTGTGGTGTGGACCATTCGGGCCAACCATGAGCAGGACTCGACAAAACCCTTTCGCAGTCGACTGTGGGAAACGTTTTTTCCCGAGTCGTATCGATGGGCGCTCATCGTTTTGTTGGGGCTGTCATTTCTGTCTTTGGCCGTGGCGCTAAGTCACAGCGGGACCGTGATTAAACTCTTGGAGTACATTGAATTTTTTGTGGTCATTATCGGCATCGCGCGATTTACCGGCCGCAGCCGCAGCGCGTGGGCGCTCTACTTTTATGCGTTGCTGTCCATTGCCGGGGTCTTGTCGTTGATTGGGATTTTTCAATTTCTGGTTGGCGCGGGACCCATTTCCAATCAGATTGCCGTGTTTCACGTGCGGGCGACATCGATTTTCGGACAACCCAATCCTTTTGGGGGATTCGACGCGGACATTTTCCCCATGATCGCCGCGTTGGTCGTGGTCGGTCCCAAAGATGTGTATCGCCGATGGTTGACCGCAGGTCTGGTCGTCATTGCGCTCGGGGTGGTTATTTCCTACTCGCGTGGAGCTTGGGCAGCAGATATGGCGGCGGTTGTGGCGATGATCGTGTTAGGCTATGTCACTAAAGGCAAGCGGATTCTCATCGCCATGGCGGAATATGCGATGGTAATCCCCGTGGCCTTGTTTGTAGTGGCTGATCTGGTGGGCAAGGTCGACCTCAAACCCCTCTATCATCACTGGGTTGCCAGTGCTAAACCTCTCGCCGACGGCGTGCGAGCGCACCATGCCCTGACCCATGCGGTGGTCAAGGTGGCCAAGGCTCATCCGGCTACCAAACCCGTGGTCTTGGCGCATGCCAATGCAGCCAGCAAATTGTTTTCTCTTATCGGCGTACTGTTTCACCCCAAAAAATATTATGACGTGCAGCAACGCTTGATCATTTGGCGTAGTGCCTGGCAAGCTTTTGTGAAACATCCTATTTTGGGGGTAGGCTTAGGCAACTTCCACTTGTACATTCAGGCCCATCGTCCCAAACATTTGGTGGGCGGCATCCCACCGATGGCCCATGATCTGTACTTAGAATGGGCGGCGGATTTAGGCATTGGCGGATTCGTGGCAGCGTTTTGGCTAGAATGGCGCTGGCTGGTCTCGGGGATTCGGGCGGTGCGACAGAGCGTAGCCGACCTCGACGAATTTTGGTATGCGGTGACGCTGGGGGCATTCGGTACGGTCGTAGCGTTCGTGGTGCAAAACTTTATTGACCTATTAATTGACCATGGGGTGATCGTGCCGTTTCTTTTGGCGGTCGCGGTGATTACCTTGGCGATTCCCGCTCGAAAGAGTCAAACTTCCTAAATGTTTTGTCCACTGACGTGAAAACGATGACTTGCGCCTAAAAGGCCCAAGTCATCGTTTTTTGATTAGGAGCGGGCGTTGAGGGATCGAGGCGCAAACCATTCGTCCAGGTGTTCGAGATCGAGGCGTATGCCGATGTAAAAAGGTCCGAATTCGCCGAATCGAGCGGTAGACTCGTCAAACCGCATTTCATACACAATTTTTTTGAAAGCAATCGGGTCATTAGCCAAGAGCGTCACTCCCCACTCCCAATCGTCGAGTCCTTGTGAGCCGGTAATAATTTGACTGACTCGAGCGCGATGGTGGTGTCCGATTTGGCCGTGTGCTTTCATCAACTCGCGGCGCTGGGCCTGGGTCAACATATACCAGTTGTCTTCGCCTTGGCGCCTTTTGCTCATCGGGTAAAACGAGAGGTAGGGCGACTGTGGAAGCTTCGGGTGCAGCCGGCTCTGAAGATAGGGGGAGGCGGCATCTTGGTCCTTGGCCATATATTGGCTCAACTCGACGACCGATAAATAAGACCACGCCGGTCGCATCAACCCGGCCCATAAACGACTGCGGAAAAAGGACCGAGCCTGAGCCAAGTCGTCCACGGTCGGACACAAATATAGCCATAAGAGATCCGCCTTGTGGCCGACGATCTGATACGCTCCATACCCAGCAGTTCCTTTGTCGTTTTGGGACTGCCAAGCGCGAGACCACTCTTTCAGCACCTCAAGGCGTTCTGTACGGGCGGAGTCCGAGAGACCCCACCATTTTTCCCAATCGAGGCTGCGGAAATCGTGTAGCGCGTACCAGCCTTCCAGGGTTTCTATAGGTTCGGGCATTCAGCACCTCTTTGGTGGGACATAAACTCTTCCTTATGATAACAAATTGACAAGCTAGCCATGATGCTAAAGCGAACCGTTGCCAGTGCCGACAGTAGTCTGTACACTAATACCACTATCGCCGTAATACTGAAGGCTACGCAAGCGATGAAGTGAGGGATCAGCGATGAAATCTATTGTACTTTATGACACCACGCTTAGAGACGGCACCCAAAGGGCGGCCATCAGCTTGTCCTTGGACGATAAACTGCAGATAGCAGCTTTGTTAGACGAATTTGGAATGGATTATATCGAGGGCGGATTTCCGGGATCCAACCCTAAAGACGCTCAGTTTTTCGAGTGGATGCGCCAGCATCCGAAGGTTAGTAAGATGGCGGCTTTTGGTAGCACGGTGAGGAAGGGGATGGAGGCCAAAGACGATCCCAACTTACGGGCTCTGGTCGACGCCCAATCAGGAGTGGCGACGATTTTTGGAAAAGCCTCGGCCTTTCACGCTGAAAAAGTCCTGGGCGTCGACCGTGCAGAGAACCTTAGGATGGTTGAGTCGTCGATTCGATTTCTCGTCGGTGAAGGGCTGGAAGTTTTGTTTGACGCCGAGCATTTTTTTGATGGATGTAGGGAAGATCAGGACTACGCCATGGAGGTGCTCAAGCGGGCTCAGGACGGCGGCGCGGCGTGGGTGGTGCTTTGCGACACTAACGGAGGAAGTTTACCTCATCACGTCGGCGAGATGGTCAGCCGAGCAGCCGAGGCGGTTCAGGTCCGGATTGGCATTCATGCTCACGATGATTCGGGCTTAGGCGTGGCCAATAGCCTAGAGGCGGTCTTGGCGGGAGCCGAAATGGTGCAAGGGACGATTAATGGTTACGGCGAACGGTGCGGCAACGCCAATTTATGCACCGTGATTCCTGATTTGGTGTTAAAAATGGGCTATGACTTAAACTGCGCCCCTGCCCTTGACAATCTCACGCGTTTGTCGCGGACGGTGGCGGACATCGCGAATCTTTCGCTGGATGCCGCCGCACCCTTTGTCGGCGAGAACGCTTTTACCCATAAGGCCGGCCTGCACGTCGGTGCGGTGCGCAAACATCCCCACGCTTATGAGCACGTTAAACCAGAATCGGTCGGACAGACGCGAAGAGTGCTGATGTCGGAATTGGCCGGACGAGCGAATTTGTTGTATCAATTTGATGGATTAAACCTAGAACCTCAGGCACTGACGAATCTTATGGACGATGTCAAGCGATTAGAAGCCCAAGGCTATCAGTTTGAAGCCGCCGAATCCTCAGTGGCGCTCATGGTTCAACGCGCCATGGGTCAGGTACCATCGTTTTATCACGTCGACCGTTTCCACGTTTCGGTGGCAATGGATGGGGTGCCGGTCACCGAAGCGACCGTGCGCCTGACCGTCGGCCAACAAACGGTATTGGAAGTTGGCGATGGCGATGGTCCAGTGAATGCCTTGGACAACGCCTTGCGCCGGGCGTTGACTCGATTTTATCCCGTTATTGGCGATCTGCGACTGACGGATTACAAGGTCCGGGTCCTAGACGCCAATGAGGCTACGGCAGCCACCGTGCGCGTGCACGTGCGCTCGGAATTCCATGGAGAACCCGTCACCACCGTCGGGGTCTCGCCAAACATTTTGGAGGCATCCTGGAAGGCTCTTTTAGACGCCGTCGACTATGCCTTGTGGCGAGATCAATCGCAACATTCAGCCGACCCGGGTCTGCCCCCGAGTGAGATGTAGCCCTTCGGTCAAGAGTTGCCCCAACCGGGTAAATTCTTCAGGGTCTTCGGGAAAAGCCAAGGGCAGGCGAACATATTGGGACGGCCATCCCAACTGGCTCAACGCCCATTTTACGGGGATAGGATTGGTGAGTCGAAAGAGTTCTTCGAAGATGGGCAGCAGCATACGATGCAGTTCTTGAGCGCGATGAATGTCGCGGTTGGTCCAGGCGGCCATCATTTCTGCTAAGGCGTCGCCTGCGACGTGTGAAGCGACACTGACTACGCCGTGGGCTCCTAGGGCAAGACTGGGATAAAAGAGGGCGTCGTCGCCACAATATACTTTAACTGACGACGGTACTTGAGCAATCAGATGACCGATTTGGGTGATGTTTCCGGACGCTTCTTTGACCGCCAATAGATTGGGAGATTGTTCGATAATCCGACAGATAGTGTCTGGCTCTACGTTGGTTCCGGTGCGCCCGGGTACATTGTACAGCATCATTGGCAATCCCGTGGCTCGGGCGACTGCGGAGAAATGCTGCACCAAGGCATATTGTGGGGGTTTGTTGTAGTAGGGAGTCACCACTAAGATGCCGTCGGCCCCCCACGATTCTGCCTGACGACTCCAAGCCACCGATTGGCGAGTATCGTTGCAACCGGTGCCAACCCATACCGGAATGTGAGCCGGAACCTGCGATCTGACCGCATCGAAGAGGGCACGCCGTTCCTCGTCGTTCAGCGTGGGCGACTCTCCGGTCGTCCCGGCAACCATAATGCCGTCGCTGCCGTGCTCGACTAACCATAGAGCCAAACGACCAGCGGTCGCCAAATCGATGGTGCCTTCCGAGTCAAACGGGGTGATCATCGCGGTAAAAACATGGGGCCAGTTCATGATATCCTCCTTGTTGTCTACGGCCGGTCATTCCGGCGCCATCCTGAGATAAGCGGCTGATCATAACGTATGCAACGCTTGTGAAAGCGTCCGATTCGCATACGTATCGGCAAAGCCGGGTGGCCTGTAAGCTACCCGGCTATATCTTGATTCGCTTAAATCCAGGGACAACCAAGAAAGAGAGATTGCAAGCAGAGGACAAACTACCATCATGGGAGCGACGAAATCTAACCATACGAGGAACGAAAGCCACATCAGCAGGATTTGCCAGCATTTCGTTCCCCCCTTTGCGGATAGCCATAGTTTCGGTAAACTTAAATTGGATTATACGGGATGCAGGTTGGCTTGTAAAGTGCAATTTTGGGGTGGCATTCATGGGAACTCCCAGAGTTACGTGCTGGCACCTCCCGTCCCAAGACTTTAGCGGTGCTGTCAACTACCTCACCCTAAGGGGCGGAGCCTGAGGGAACTCGGGCTAGGTTGACCGGGGAAAGCGGTATCCAACCCGTTAGGTTTGCGATGGGTCGCCAAGACGCACCGGCCAATGCTCACGAAAAAATTACCTACTCTGAGGAAGTGGAAATTATCGTACCCGCAGCGAGAATGGCGGATCTCCCGCCCTATTTATTTCTGGAATTGGACCGGTTGGCAGACAGTCGCCGGCAGTTGGGTCGAGACGTCATTAACCTCGGCGTCGGCGATCCCGACTTGCCGACCCCCGATTACATCATCCGAGCGATGACCGAGGCTCTGCACCGGCAAATCAATCATCGCTACCCCAATTACCTAGGCAGTTCCGATTTTAGGCGCGCGGTCGCTGCCTGGTATCAAAAGCGGTTCGATGTAACGCTTGACTCTGTGGACGAGGTGGTCGGCCTGATCGGGTCCAAAGAAGGCATTGCGCATTTGATTTGGGCGATGGCCGGCCCAGGGGATTTGGTCTTAGTGCCGGATCCTGCTTATCCAGTCTATCGGACACAGACTGTTCTGGCCGGAGCTATGCCTTATCGGATGCCGCTCTTGCCGGGACTTGGATTTTTGCCGGATTTGGGAGCTATTCCAGAGTCGGTGTGGAGAAAGGCCAAGATGCTCTGGCTTAACTATCCGAACAATCCCACCGGAGCCACGGCACCCTCCTCGTTTTTGGCGGAGGCGGTGGAGCGCTGTCGCACTTACGACGTCCTCTTGTGCCATGACAACGCTTACGCTGAGATGAGCTTTGACGGCTATCGGGCTCCCAGTGTTTTGGAAATCCCAGGAGCTCGGGACGTGGCTGTTGAATTTTATTCCTGGTCTAAGCCGTTTAATATGACAGGATGGCGAGTGGCGGCGGCGGTGGGCAATTCGATTGCCATCAAGGCGTTGGGATTGATGAAGAGCCATTTGGATTCGGGGGTATTCACTGCGGTTCAGGAAGCCGCAATCGCTGCACTGGAAGGCAACCCGGAGGCGGTGTTCGAGCGAATGAATGCGGTCTATCGGACTCGTCGCGACCTTTTAGTCGACGGCTTGACCAAAGCCGAGCTGGTCGTGCCAACCCCCAAGGCAACGTTTTACTTGTGGTTTGCCACGCCGCGCGCCATGACCTCGGCGGAAGCCTCCAAATTCTTCCTCGAAGAGGCGGACACGGTGGTAACGCCGGGAAGTGCCTACGGCGAGCAAGGCGAGGGGTGGCTTAGGATTGCGCTGACCGAGTCGGAAGACCGCTTGCGCTTGGCCGTCGAACGGATGCAAGCGGCATTGTCGGCACTGCCTCGGGCCTAGCGATGGGGCGGAAAGTTCATTCTGAGAGAGGGACGGGGGATAATACTTTTACCGACAGGAAGAGTGGTTCGCGCGTTGGTCCCGACGAACAGGATTACCAGCCGTCTGCTGGGTCTCAGCGGGAAGCATGGAAAAACCCACCAGGGGGTATGGCATCGGCTTCCCTGCGACTGGAATCGGACTATCCTAAGATTTCACCGATTGGTCGAGGGCTGGTGATTCGTCAGCCCTGGGCAGAGATGGTGGTGCGTGGTCAGAAGACTTGGGAGATTCGGGGCAAACCCACCCGGATTCGAGGAGATATTGCCATCATTGCCGCAGGCAGTGGCAGCATTATTGGAACCTGCCGTATTATTTCCGTTCGGGGACCTCTGTCGTCGAATGAGTACGCCTTAGCGTATACCGAGCGAGGGGAAGCAGATGTCGAATCGCCAGAAATGCCCTATCTGAAGACCTATGCCTGGGTATTGGACCAGGCTCGCCGCCTAAACAGTCCGATTCCCTATCTTCATCCCAAGGGTGCGGTTATCTGGGTGAGGCTGAGCGAACCGGTTCAAGCCGCTCTGCAGATTGGGCTCATGGCGTGACCGGCCCAGCAAACACCCTTCTCTGGGTTGTGCTCAGAGGCTTTTGACGGATCGTTGGGGAAGAATCAAGCAATAGGGCATTTCCTCCGGTCCTTTGGGCCGTCTTTTTGAGTCCGTCATCGGATGAGGGATTGGGTCTGCCATCCCTCATCGCTTAGAGACGGCCACGGTTGATGAGAGCGGCCCGACACCGAACGCACCAGCGTAGCAATCGGGTCAGTGCAGAATAGTTCTGCCGGGCTAGGTGACTCCATTGGATCTCGGCCGGTGGCGGTGGCAAACATAGACAGCGGGGGCGGCTTCGAAAATGAAGTCGCCCCCGCTGTGGAGAGATTTAGGCCCGCTGGGTTTCGTATGCGGAAATCGCTGATTCGTGGGCCAGCGTTCGGGCAATGTCATCTAGGCCATGCATTAAGGTGTCTTGTTGATAGGGCGTGAGGGCAAATCCAAAGTCTATAGTGCGTTTGCTGTCAAATACCCTGAGCGCCTCTAAGTCAACGGTCAAAGTGAGCGCCGAATGTTGGCTGCGATGCATGATGACGCCCACCTCGGGTGGGGTCAGGATCAGCGGCAACATGCCGTTTTTTAAGCAATTTTGATAAAAAATATCGGCGAACGAACTAGATATAATCACGCGGAATCCATAGTCATTGAGAGCCCAGGGTGCGTGTTCGCGAGAAGATCCGCAACCAAAATTGGGCCCGGCGACTAAGATGCTGGCCCCCTGATACTGAGGCTGGTTGAGGACGAATTCCGGGTTGGGACTCTGGTCTTGGCGATAGCGCCAGTCAAAAAACAAAAACTCGCCAAATCCGGAACGTTCGACGCGTTTAAGAAACTGTTTGGGAATGATTTGATCGGTGTCGATATTGGCCCGTTCCATGGGGACGACGAGCCCGGTGTGGCGAACTAAAGGTTCCATAAATAATCCTCCTTCTTCCTAAATCCATCGCCCTCGGGATAATGTGGGCTTAGTTGGCACTCAACCACTCTCGAACGTCCACGAAGTGGCCGGCGATGGCGGCGGCCGCGGCCATCTCAGGGCTGACGAGGTGAGTCCGTCCACCTCGGCCTTGACGGCCCTCGAAATTTCGGTTGGAAGTCGATGCGGAGCGTTCCCCGGGCTGAAGAATGTCTGGATTCATGCCTAGGCACATGCTGCATCCGGGTTCGCGCCACTGCATGCCGGCTGCGATAAAAATCTTGTCTAGGCCCAACAATTCCGCTTCCCGTTTAACTCGTCCAGACCCGGGCACGACCATGGCTTGAATGCCTGGCGCTACGGACTTCCCCTCCACAATAGCGGCTGCGCGCTTCAAATCTTCCAAACGCCCGTTGGTACAAGAACCGATGAAGACGCGGTCGATCTCTATCTCCTGCATTGGAGTGTTGGGCTTTAGCCCCATATACTCCAAGGCCAGTCGAACGGATTCGGATTCGACGGGATCGTCGAACTGCAAGGGGTCGGGAACCTTGCCGTCGATGGTCGTCACCATGCCAGGACTGGTGCCCCAGGTGACCATGGGGGCGAGTTGAGATACGTCTACTTCGACTAAATGGTCAAATTGGGCACCGGGGTCGGTGGCAAAGGTCAACCAGCGCTCACGAAATCGAGGGTACTCGTCCGCTGACGGCCCATGCGGACGATTTTTTAAATAGCGCACCGTGGTTTCATCGGGCGAAACCATGCCAGCGCGCGCACCAGCCTCAATACTCATGTTGCACAGTGTCATCCGTTCTTCCATGTTCAAGGCATGAACGGCCTCGCCGGTGTATTCGATCACGTATCCCGTAGCCCCTGATGTGCCGATTTGGCCGATGAGGCCCAAGATCATATCTTTTGGGGTTACACCAAAAGGGGTCGTCCCCACGAATCGCACTTCCATGGTCTTGGGGCGGCTTTGGATTAAACATTGGGTAGCCAAGACATGCTCGACTTCGCTGGTGCCAATGCCAAAAGCCAGGGCACCAAAGGCGCCGTGGGTGGCGGTATGGCTGTCTCCGCAGACGATGGTCATGCCGGGTTGGGTTAATCCTTGTTCAGGTCCGATAATATGAACAATGCCCTGATCGGGATGATGCAGATTGAACAGGGGGATGTTGAACTCCCGGCAATTCTTTTCCAGCAAGTCCATTTGTTTAAGAGCAATCGGGTCTTGAATCGGAAGGCTTCGGTCGGTGGTGGGAACGTTGTGGTCCATGACGGCGAAAGTGCGTTCGGGTCTTCGCACCGGGCGTCCGGCCATTCGCAGTCCTTCAAAAGCCTGCGGGGATGTGACCTCGTGGACTAAATGCAGATCGATATAGAGCAACGCCGGTTGTTCCGGTTCCTGCAGAACGAGATGGCTCTCCCAAATCTTGTCGAACAAAGTTTTCGGCATAAACTCACCATCCTTTTGTAATGACTGTGTGAAGGCAATATCCCCCATGTGTCCCCGTCGCGACGCGGCAACGACTCGATATGATAGGCCGAGCCTTGAGGCGATGGCGGCCTGCCCTCAGTGCCCAACTCAAGTCTAGTATAGCTCGAAGGATCAGATGCGTCTAAGATATCGTTTCTATTTGTGCTATAGTGAATAACTATGAACGACTCAGAGATTGACATTCGCATCTTGCGCTATATCCTAGCTATTGCCGATCACCGCAGTTTTACCCGGGCGGCACAAGCATTGAATATTGCCCAGCCTTCTTTAAGTCAGCAAATTCTGAGATTAGAAAATTCGCTGGGAGCTCCGATTTTCTTCAGACACTCGGGTGGGGTGACTCCGACGAGCCTAGGGGCTACTTTGTTGGAGCGTGGCCGGGCGATTGTGGTGCTACACGACGATCTCATTCGCGAACTGAAAGAGGATCATGACCACCGGGCTGGCACGCTCACATTGGGCAGTCCATCGATTACGGGCGGCCACTTGCTGCCGCCGTGGTTGGCTCGATACCGAGCGCAATTTCCTGACGTTAAAGTGAAACTTATTGAACAATCGCCTGAGCAACTGGAAGAATTGACCGACCGCGGCATCATCGATCTCTGTCTGTTGGCGCTGCCCCTGCACAGGGCTCAACTCGAAACCTATCCGGTGTTAACTGAAGGCATCGTGCTGGTCTTGCCGACCGTACCCACGAGTTGGATGCCGCCTTCGTGGTGCCTATGGTACTTGCAGGCGGAGGTTCCGATGAGGGCGGAACCAGAACCCGTGGCTTTGGCCGTGATGTCCGAGTCCCCCTTTATCCTTTTGAAAGAAGGATATGGATTTAGGCAGACCGTGTTGTCGTTGTGTGCTACCTCGGGGTTTCAACCCAATGTGGTTTTTGAAACCGCAAACATTGAAACCGCCCAGGCCTTGGCAGCGCATGGCCATGGAGTCACCTTGGTGCCGGAAATGGTGATGGTCAAGGACGCACCCGGCATGCCGCGCTATCTCCGATTGCAAGAAGCCCCGACCCGTACCTTGGTTCTTGCTCGACGCCAAGATCGGTACCTAAGCCAGGCTGCCCGGGATTTCATAGGCCTCATCCCCGGATCGCCCATCGTCAGAGCACCCAAGGCGTCGGCTCCTGGCTAGATCCGTGCATTCAGACTGTGAGGCATAGTCAGGCGGGCCGGGGCCTCGGTTAAGGAGACCCACGGCGCCGACATCATCGACGGAGACTATCGCCAAAGTGGGACCTTAGACTCTCCCATTCGGTTGACAACCGAGGAGAGAGCCCGATATAGTGAAGACAGGACCCATAACATACCGTTACCGCGATGATGAAGCCGGGATGACTGACCGTACGCAGCGAGCCGATGAGGGTGGAAGATCGGCACGGATAGGGAAATCCAACCCACTTTTGAGCGTTCCGACGAAAGTCGGACGGAGTCCCCCGATATGGGACGTAAGCGGTCGACAAGGACAGTCGGCAACTGAGGTGGTACCGCGGATTTTTAATTCGCCCTCGCTAAATGAGGGCGGTTTTTGTTGGGAGGATGAATTGTGCGGATCGTTGTTAAAATCGGCACTTCCAATCTTTGCGATAGCCAGGGACGTTTGGATGCAGAGAAAATTGACGGATTTTCCCGCCAATTGATAAAGTTGTATCAGGACGGACACCAATTGCTGGTGGTTTCTTCCGGCGCGGTCGGCGCCGGCATCGGAGCGGTTGGAAGACGCCCGCGAACCGTTCAGGAAAAGCAAGCGTTGGCAGCCGTCGGCCAAGCTCATCTGATTCACGCCTGGCATCAACACTTGGGTACGGTCATTCCCGCCCAAATTTTGGTCAGCGGATACGATCTGACCGTGGAAGAGAGGCGCCGGAATTCGTCTCGCACGCTGGAACAACTGGTCGCTTGGGGAATTTTGCCGATTATCAACGAAAATGATAGCGTGGCGGACGAAGAGATTCGCATAGGTGACAACGACACGCTGGCCGCTCGCGTCGCCTGTTTGATGGTGGCCGATCTCCTGATTTTGTTGTCAGACGTTGACGGCCTATTTACCGACGACCCAAATCGTCATGCTGGCGCGCAAAAGATTGTTCAGGTGTCTTGGGTGACCCGGGAACATTTCAATGCTACAGCCGAGTCAGGGCCGTTTGGCACCGGAGGAATGGCCACGAAATTGCAAGCGGCAATTATTTGTCAGGATCAAGGGATTCCTATGGTGTTAGCCAATGGGCAAGTACCCGAGGTGTTAAGTCGGATCATCGCCGGTGACCGGGATTGCGGCACCTGGTTTATGGCCCATCGCGGAGAGGATGTGGAAAAATGAACAATTCAGAAGTGGGGGACAATCCCTTGCAGTCGGTGCTGCTTCGAGCTCGACAGGCACAAGTCGAGGTCGCTCGAGTGCCGCTTCAGGAGCGCAATCGGGTGTTGATGGAAATGGCGGCTGTCTTGCGGCAAGCATCGCCG
This sequence comes from Bacillota bacterium, assembly GCA_023475835.1. GTDB lineage: Bacteria > Bacillota > Sulfobacillia > Sulfobacillales > Sulfobacillaceae > JAMCVM01. Next base: position 33,324 of record JAMCVM010000223.1, read on the forward strand.
GATATTGACTTGGCCAACCAGGAGGATGTTCAGAGTGCAAAAGATTCTGGCTTGGCCGAGACCTTGGTTAAGCGCTTGTATCTTACCAATGCCAAGATTGAAGGGCTGGCCCGTTCTCTTGAGGCCTTGGTGGGGCTGGCAGACCCCATAGGACGGGGCCAAGGGCGAACGGTGCTCGCCAATGGCTTGGCATTGGAGACGATTCGGGTGCCTCTCGGGGTGATCGGCCTGATTTTTGAGAGCCGGCCGGGAGTGGCGGTAGAAGCTGGGGGATTGGCAGTAAAAAGCGGCAACGCAATCATCCTTCGCGGCGGAAAAGAGGCTAAACGGAGCATCCAAGCCCTGGCTGACGCGTGGAGAAAGGCTCTTGAGAGAGTCGGTTTGCCTCGAGACTTGATCCAGTGCCTTGATGATCCCGACCGTCGCCTGGCCGAAGCGCTGATGCATTTGCACGGTTTGGATCTGTTGATTCCGCGAGGCGGACGAGGCCTCATCGAAACGGTGGTCCACCACGCCACCGTACCTGTGATTGAAACCGGCATTGGCAATTGCCATCTATATGTCGACGGGTCAGCCGACTTGGATATGGCGCTTCACATTTTGGCCGATGGCAAACTAGGCAATCCGTCCGTGTGCAATGCGCTGGAAACCCTTCTGGTGCACCGCCAAGTCGCCCCCGCTTTTCTACCTCTGGCACATCAGCGGCTGGCTAAAGAGGGGGTCGTGTTCCACGGCGATCTGGAGTCTCGGCAGTGGGTCTCGGCAATGCTGCCTGCGACAGATGAAGACTATGCCGAGGAATATCTTGGTCTTGAAATCGCGGTCAAAGTGGTGGCGGACGTGAACGAGGCATTGAAGCATATCGCGCAATATGGATCGAATCACTCAGAAGCCATTGTTGCGGATAGTTATGCCGTGGGTCAGACCTTCCTGGACGAGGTGGATGCGGCGGCCGTATATTGGAATGCTTCGACACGATTCACGGATGGATTCGAGTTTGGCTTGGGAGCGGAGGTTGGCATTAGCACGCAAAAGCTTCATGCTCGTGGACCAATGGGCCTGGAAGCCTTGACCACTTGGAAGACGATCGCTTACGGCAGTGGCCAAACCCGGGACCTTTGAACCGAACTTAAACCTATCAGCGAAAGTCAAAGACTTAGCGGTCAAATCCGCCAGGGACTTTAGCGATGTCGTCGAACGGAGTCGAGGCTAGCATTCTGGACCGCTCGCAAACAATTCAGCCGCAGGGCTTTGGCCTCGGGGGAGATAGGTGTCGGCCCTCAGCGTAGGGGAAGCAGCCAACCCATCGATGGCGGAAATCCTAATCAAAGCGGTATCGGCGAAGATATCGCGTTTGCAAGGAACATCAGGTGGTCAGGGTAACGATGTCATGGTGTGGTTTGTTTTTCTTGCAGGGAGGCGCTAAGACTGGCTTTAGCAGGGCATTTTACTCGTCTGCGGGAGGGTCCGATGCGTACCCACGAGTTGGCATTCTGGGCTCTCGGGTGGCCTAGGGACAACCCGCGGACTGGCAACGTAGGAGGGGCCCCCACGCTCGAGTTTTGGTTCACCATGGCTTGAGCCGATGGCTCCCCTGCGTCGGAGCCTGGCGCAAAGATATCCCGATGGCCTTAGGCTCTGCTCTTAGACCCAGTTTTGGACGACCGAATGCCAGGAGTGGCGATAGGGTGAAAAAATGATTACCAGTTTGCAGTAGTGGAAGCTGACACGGAAATCTGCTAGATTAGTAGCCTAATGCTTGAGCTGAGGTTCGTCATTTGAGACTCAGGGAGGACCGATGGGTGAAGGCTGGCTAATCGTGGTCGAGGGCAAGCATGATGTTGCCCGCGTACGCGCTCTAGCGCCTGAAGCGCTGGTGCTGGCTACTCATGGCTGGCCCAGCCAGACACGCGTGATGGCACTGAAAAAGGCGGCTCAGGACAGACGGGTGGCTTTGCTGACAGATGCCGATTCGGCCGGCAGGCGAATCCGCGCCAGACTGCGAGAGGTTTTTACAGACGCCGTGGACATTTATGTTCGACGCTCATTTAACGGGGTGGAGCACACTCCTTGTTCCTACTTGGCCCGTGGGTTGGCCCGGGCTGGAGTGATTCAAGAAGTCTTACGCGCGGAACCCGACATGAACGGCAAGCGGAGGTGAACGATAATGGCAAAGAATCCTTCGGCGGAAGGTATTTACGTGATGTGCAGAGGATTGACCAGCGATCGGGAGCAAAAATACCCGGCAGCGGAATTGCGCTTTCGACCAGCCGCCTACGGACTGTATATTCGTCACGGCGAAATCTTGCTCGGTCGCTCACGCTTCACCGGAAAGTGGGATATTCCTGGAGGCGGCGTGGAGCCGTGGGAAACGCTGGAAGAGGGAATGACCAGAGAATTCCGAGAAGAGACCGGGGTTAGCGTTCGCGTTGAGCGTTTGGTTGATTTCCGTGAGAGCTTTATCGCTTTTGCTCAGCATCCGTTTCATTCACTGCGCTACTATTATTTGGTGTCGGCGAATGACGGGCAAACGCTGGCGCCGGACCTCGATGAATTAACGAGCGTAGGATGGGTGCGACTCGACGAGATTCAGCCCGAAGAATGCGCCCGGGGTGACTTGGCTCTGATTGAGCGGGTGATGAAGACGGAAGGATCGCGTGATTAAGTGGAACAAGAGGATAGCGTATTTTGGCAGCGGGCACGAAGACTGGAAACCGGTCCGGTCTGGCGCCTTTTTGGGATGTCGATAGTAAACGCCGAGGAAGGTGTGGCGTCGGTCTCGATGCCGATAACCCCGGCAGTATTTCAGCAATTGGGCCACGTGCACGGCGGAGTGCTGATGACCCTGTTGGATTCTGCCATGGCCGCCGGGCTGGATACTCGGTTGACGGAAGACTGGACGGCGGTGACTTCGCAACTGAATACGCATTTCTTGCGTCCAGCCAGCGGAGCCTATTTAACGGCTACTGGAAGGGTCTTGCGTTTGGGCAGTCATCTCGCGGTGACGCAAGGAGAAGTCCGCGATTCGAGCGGGCAACTGGTGACAGCGGCCACGGCCCAATTTTTTCTGATTGCCCGAGCCGATAACCGGTAACGCTAAAACGACGGTCGCTGGGTCAAGGAGGTCTTCGGGATCAGGCACAGTGGCCGGGATTCCGGCACCGCAAGAACCCGGCAAAGTATGCCGTAAATGACCGCCAATATTGGATTTTACTGGTCGACTAACGGAAGAAGAAAATCGCCACAACGGCCATCAAAGTGCTGGCAGCTAACGTTCCCACAACTGAGGCACCGATGGGTTCTTCGTAATAAAAACGCAATAGACGCCAAATCGTCCAAGCGATGACGATCCAACCCACCCAAAAAGCGAGACCGAACGATAAGATTGCCACCAACGGCAATAGGGCAAACCACCCGGAAAAGGCGATTAACTCGGTCTTCAAACCGGACGTATCCGGAGGGCGATGCGAGGTGGTGAATGCCCCGTGCACTGCACCGGTGAGCCAAGGCACCGCATAGTACCAAATAAATGCTAAAAATAATACGTTGAGCACAGCGCTGATAAAGCCTAAAATCGAAAACCCTAAATGCCAGGTTTCTATCAGGGCCAGGATGAGTCCTCCGGCGAGTCCGTTGCCATATAGCATACGTTCCGTCCAAAAGGTCCTTCCGCCTAGGGCCAGAGGGCGACGCACCCGTTCCCGCCAATACCCCCACCACTCGTCGAGTTCCCCTCCTTGGGGTCGTGGTCGCGCTAGGGTGGGCTTCACATGTTTTTTTGCGCGTTGTCGAAATGAAATCGGATCCTTGCCCATTGGACTCACCCTTTCTTGCCTCTATTATATCAATTCTCGGTTGAATTGAGTCGTGGTTGACCTAGATGCAGGAATCCACGGTACAATAGAGAGGGCATTGTCGGCCACTTGGGTGAACACCGATGCCGAAGCGGAGACTGTCCGCGAACAGGATTGTGAGGGGATAGGGATGGCTGCTGGGTCGATCGCTTTTTTTCGAGACCGTTATGTACCTCTGGAGGAGGCGACGGTCTCTATTGCTACGCACGCTTTGAACTATGGCACGGGCTGCTTTGAGGGATTGCGAGCGTACTACAACGATGAAGAACACCGTTCTTATATTTTTCGTATGGCGGAACACTACGAACGACTGTTGGATTCTTGTCACATCCTGCGGATCGCTGTACCGTATAGCGTTGAAGACCTCTGTGCCATCACTTTAGAAGTCATGCGAAGAAACCAACTCGAAGAAGATGCCTATATCCGCCCGTTGGCCTTTAAAGCAGAGCCTCTGATCAAAGTGACGTTGGAGGGAATCGAGGACGCCTTTGGACTTTTTGTTATGCCGTTTGGGGAATATCTGCCACTTCAGGGAATTCGTGTGGTGACGTCCAGTTGGCGGCGCATTGACGATAACGCGATACCGGCACGGGCCAAAGTGACAGGGTCCTACGTTAATACCGCATTAGCGGTTAGCGATGCTCATGCGGCTGGCTTTGACGACTGCATCTTCTTGAATTCCGATGGACACGTTTCCGAGGGTAGTGCAGCCAATTTGTTTATGGTGCGGGATGGGCAATTGATTACCCCTCCGATTACGGACAATCTGTTAGAAGGGATCACCCGGGAAAGCTTGATGGCGCTGGCCGTAGATCATGGCCTGGCAGTTTCCGAGCGGCATATCGATCGCAGTGAACTCTATGTGGCCGACGAGGTGTTTTTGGCTGGAACCGGGGTTCAGGTGGTTCCGGTAGTCGAGATTGATAACCGTTTGGTCGCAGGTGGAAACGAAGGGCCAATCACGAAGATGTTGAAGTCGGCGTATTTACTGGCCGCCCGAGGCAATGATCCGGCCCACCGGACTTGGGTGACGCCGGTCGCGTAATGACCGCTCATCACCCCGATCGACCCGTCGGAGATAGTCTAGCAGCCTTGGGCGGAGGGGTCATTGGCTCGAGTATCAGTCATCCATATACGTCAAAGGGGAGTTGGGTAGCGGTGGGGAGTTCCTCAAGCTTCGCCTCGGCAACGAAACATCCGACGTTGATTCTTGACGATGGGCGGTCTAAGATAGGCATACACAGGTAAAGTGCGGAGGCATAGTATGTACAACACTGGAGCGGTAAGGGCTGTGGCCGAAAATGTGGGCCAAGTCCTTGAACACATGGGGTTTCCGGCACATGTGCACGCGGTCGAAGTCGAGGGACTACCCTGGAGTTGGGTGGCTCCTGATCCTTCGTGGCCGAATTATCGGCAGGCGAAGATTGGAGCAGGGGTCTTGGCCGGAGGCGAACGCCTTTGGGCCGGGATTCGATGGGACAAGGGACTGGGGCTAAGAGCGCGGGGATACATAGCAGAACGACCGATGCTGATGGCTAATGACGGCGACTGGGAGTGGACTCGGCTGATGGCCCAACTGCCCTTGTTGCAAGAAGCCATGGCTAACACTAAAGGGCCGGCGCCGCTAGTGGCCACGTTAAGTTTTGGCAATGGAGTGGAACCCGGTTTCCGGCCGTTTGGCTCCCGGTTGAAGCACGTGGTGGCATGGAATGTCCAAGCCGAAAAGTTAGTGTTGGCGAAACCGGTCTATGATATTGGGGCTGCGCAGAGTGTGAAAGACGCGCCCGACTTGGTGGAGGCAATGAGGCGATTAGAGGAAGGTACCGATTGGGATTGGACTTGGGTGACGTTTTCTCTGGGTTGGTATCAGCTAGCTCCGGATCGGCCGTCTTTGGGGGCGCGGCTTGGCCGTGAATTATTAGTGGGCTGGATGGATCCTCTGTTGCCGTTTTACATGGAATTGAAAGAGGTGACCCCCAGTGGCTAAGGATAGTTCATTTGACATTGTGTCTGAACCCGACTGGTCGGAGGTGCTCAATGGGGTCGATCAAACGCGACGGGAGGTGGCCCAACGCTACGACTTTCGAGGACACGACATTTCTGTGACTTGGGATGCCTCCGCTAAGGTGATTCGCCTGGAGGCCCCTCAGGGCATGGTGATGGAGGCGCTTTCGACGGTTCTAGGCGAGAAAATGGCGAAACGTGGGGTAGCGTTGGGCTATTTGGACTTCAAACCCGTATCCGTTTCGGGGATGGATCGGGCGACTCGCGAGGTGGTAGTACGGCACGGGCTTGACACCAACGTGGCCAAAACCATCCAGAAGGCTATTCGCTCGCTTCCGGCGAAAGTGGATGTTCAAATTCAAGGCGATGCGCTCCGTTGCAGTGCCAAGAGCAAGGATGACTTGCAAGCGGTGATTTCTTGGTTGAAGGGACAGGATTTTGGGGTGGAGCTCTCACCGGCCAACTATCGCTGAGTAGAGCCGGGGGGTCATTCTGAGTGGGCAACGCCAGGATCCGTGTGGTCAAGTGACGCGGTATGTCAAGGTACTCACCAGCGAATCATCGGGGTTGTGCCAAAACTTGAGGTGAACAGTTGGTGAAATGGATTCTTATATTCGTCAGTATGTTTTTGGTGGAGTTGCCTGACAAAACGTCGTTGGCAACCCTTTCTCTAGTTTCTCGCTATGGCGGCCGGGTGGTCTGGTTGGGTTCGGCGGCGGCGATGATGGCTCAGACTGCGATTGCCGTGCTCGCTGGCCGCGTCTTGAGCGAAGTGCCCAAAGCTCCGTTGCGCTGGGTGGAAATTCTCTTGTTTCTGGTCTTTGCCTTCTGGCTCTGGAAAGAGTCCACGGAAAAAGAATCCAGTGAAGTCGACACCCTGCCGTCGCGCCCAGGTTTTAGAAAGGGCAGGGTCGGGCTCATTGCTCAAGCGTTTTTGTTGGTGTTTTTTGCTGAGTTCTTAGACTTGACGCAGATCGCAACGGTAGCCTACGCTTCTCGATTTCCCCACCACTTGCTGAGACTATTCGTCGTGGTGGCTGCCGCCCTAGTCGCTGCAAATTCTTTAGTGGTCCTCGGCAGCGGTAAGCTTAGCCAGATGTTGGCGCCTAAATGGATTCAAAGAACTTCGGCCGCCATCTTTTTTGGGGTGGCTCTCTTTGGCATTGGGAGTCAGATTTTTCCTGCGGTCTTCTAGCGATTTGGGGCAAAACCCATTCTCGAAGCTATACCGGTTTCACTCCTCGCGGTCCGACGGTTCGGGTGGGCGGAAGGGCCCTTATCCACCAGGTCTTTAGACTCAGCCGCCAAAGCAGCGGTAGATGAGCGGATCGCGTCCTTTCGAGGAGTCTCTTCGGTCGCTATGCTTTCCGAGGGAATTAGCATACAATTAGCCTAAGGGAGGTTAAAGTGATGCTTACCCGCCGCTGGAAGACCCTTGAACGGCAACGTCCGCAACTTCGCATGGTCAAATGGGGCGAACTCGTGGGCGCGCTCTTTATCGTGGGCAGGTTTGTCGATTTCGGCAGTATTGTATTCGGGCTTATCCTCATGGTGGGATTTGGGCTCTGGGGCTATTCGATATTGAATCGAGATGGCTAGGGGATTGGAGTCGCCGTAGCCTGGAGCGCATTTCAGCGATCCAGGCCGGTGGCTACCGCGATCCCAAATCCACTGCCAAATGCGGACACAATGCCAATCATGATGGCGTCGTTAAAGCCCGAGAGGACTAAATTGAACAAGAGCAGAGTCAGTGCCCAGCGCGCGGCCCCGCCAATGCCACGGGTCATCATGACCCGCACATAGGCTCCTGCGAGTCCATAGGCGGCTAGCGACGAAGAGATAGCATAGGCCCCGGTGGTGCGGTCCAAAATGACTGCGGCAATCAGCGCAGAACCCACAAACACGAGTAAATACTGCCACCATTGAATCAGCGGTTCAATCGAGGAACCGATGAACCAGACAAACAACCCATCGAAGACAAGTCCCAAAAGACTTCCGGGAAAGATTACGGCTAGCGCGTAGGCTAATATTTGGCCGCCCGGCCGTACCTCGAGCGCTGCAATCGCCCCTGGGACGAACCTTTCCGCTATCCAACTGATGATCATCAGAGCGATTAAAATGATCGTGATAGGAGTATCTCCGAGTAAGCCATACCTGCCTCGGCGAGTTCGACGTTGCATTTGCCGACGTTGCTGTTTCCAATAATTTCTAGCTTCACGGTCCAACCTCATCACCATCCCTAAGTGGTAGTGTAACGAACTTTTGCCGAAAATTGCTAAGGTCATCGGGTTTTATTGAATTTGGTCGCCGAATCATCGAGCGCTAGGGGGTCGGGGGAGTCAGAGCGCTACGAAATCTGTAATCCTACGTGGGACCGAGGAAATGTAAGGGATTTTAAGAGGCATCAATGTGAGCAGCAAATATGTGCTAAATTCATCGCTCGATCACCTATATATGGTAGACTATAATCATCATGTACCCAACATAAAGAGGTGTTAGGATGCGGTGTCCATTTTGCAGTCATCCCGATAGTCGAGTCTTGGATTCGCGCCCTGCGCGCGAAGGCGCGGAAATTCGTAGACGTCGTGAATGTTTGGCCTGCAAGCGACGGTTTACCTCGTACGAGCATGTGGAAGAGGCAACCTTGTGGGTGGTGAAAAAGGATGGACGACGTGAGCGGTTCGATCGAACGAAGATTCTTCGCGGGCTGATGACCGCTTGCGAGAAACGCCCTATAGCCATTGACCGATTGGAGTTGTTGGTGGATGAGGTGGAGCGTGGGCTACGCGACGCCCACGCTAGTGAGGTTAACACAGAAACCATCGGGGAAGCCGTGATCGCATCCCTCCAAACGTTGGACGAAGTAGCCTATGTCCGCTTTGCGTCGGTATATCGACAGTTTACCGATATTGAGGGCTTTCGGCGAGAACTCGAACGTATGTTAGGGGCCGGTGTCAAGACGCATGACCGCATCGATCAAAACGGAGGTTAGTAAGGCATGGAATTAGAAACAGGGTTCTCTTCGGAACTGAGTTGGAAAATTTTTTTAGACCGTTACACGTTAAAGGACGCAGAGCGCGCGTTTGTGGTTGGCGATCTTGCCATCGCGTTAGTCGAGGCACACCCTAAATGGCCTAAAAAAGATATCGGCATGATTCGGGCCATTTTGCCCGAAGACTATCTGTCTATTGAACTCGTGACTGGACCGCACAAGGGCGAGGTCATCGAACGGCGGCGAGTTGAGTGTGATCGACCCTTAGAGCGCGACATGGAAACGGTGGCGCGAAGAATTGCGCGAGGTGTGGCCGCAGTGGAAAAACCCTCGGTGCGCCAAGATGTGGAGGACAGCTTTACCAAGGAGATTGCCAGCTTGAAAATGGTCCCGGGTGGCCGTATTTGGGCGGGAGCGGGGACCGATCAGCAATTGACCTACTTCAATTGCTATGTCATTCCTTGTCCTGACGATAGCCGCGAGGGTATCGTGAGGACGTTGGGTCAAATGATTGAGATTATGAGCCGCGGCGGGGGGGTCGGGATTAATGTCTCCTCCCTCAGACCGGCTCGGGCCACGGTACAAGGAGTGAACGGCCGTTCGTCTGGCGCGGTCTCTTGGATGGACTTGTACTCGAGAGCGACGGGTTTGGTGGAACAAGGAGGCAGTCGGCGCGGCGCGCTGATGTTGCAGATTGAAGACTGGCATCCGGACGTCTGGCGATTTATTGAAGTCAAAAAAACGCCAGGCATGGTGGAGAACGCCAATATCAGCTTACGTATTTCTGATGACTTCATGGCCGCCGTCAAGGCCGATGGTGATTGGCAATTAGTTTTTCCCGACACCAGGGATCCAGACTATGATGCGCTGTGGGATGGCAATTTAGAGACGTGGAAGGGCTTAGGCAAACCCATTACCGTCTATGAAACCGTAAAGGCGCGATCAATGTGGGCGGCGATTGTGGCTGGGGCATGGCAGGCGGCTGAGCCTGGTATTGTTTTTGACCAAAGGCATGAACAGGACTCCAACAGCTGGTACTTTAACCCGCTTATTTGCACCAATCCGTGTGCCGAGCAACCACTGCCAGCGTGGGGAGTCTGTACTTTAGGGCACATCAATCTGGCCGCATTTTACGACCCCGAGAAGCATGACGTGGACTGGGATGGGCTTCGTGCTAGCGTTCGAATTGGGGTGCGTTTCCTAGATGATATTGTCGATGCGACGCCGTATTTCTTTGAGGAAAATCGAGTCAATCAGGAGCGAGAGCGGCGTATCGGTCTCGGTACGATGGGATTGGGCGAACTGTTAATCCGTCTAGGTTATCGTTACGGCAAAGAGGAGTCGTTAGCATTTATTGATAAGCTCTACCGGTTTATCGCCATTGAAGCTTATCTGTACGATGTAGAGCTGGCTAAAGAAAAAGGAGCCTTCCCAGCGTTTGACAAAAACAAATACCTCCAGAGCGGTTTTATCAAACGGCTGCCTAGTCCAGTAATTGAAGCTATTCGTCGTTATGGCACGCGAAACGTGACGATTTTGACCCAGGCACCTACGGGAACCGTGGGCACCATGGTGGGCACCAGCACGGGAATTGAACCGTTTTACGCACTAACCTATTTTCGCCAGTCGCGACTTGGGTTTGATGAGCAGTATGTTCCGGTGGCTGCTGAATGGAGAGATCAGCATCCTGGAGAAACCTTGCCAGATTACTTTGTGGGAGCCATGGATTTGACTCCGGAAGAACATATTTATGTTCAAGCGGCTATACAGCGTTGGACCGATTCTAGCATCTCCAAGACCGCTAATGCTCCTCAAGAGTACACGGTAGAAGACACTGCTAAACTCTACGAGTTGGCTTACGATCTTGGATGTAAAGGGGTCACGATATATCGGGACCAGTCGCGTCAGGAACAAGTCTTGCATCTGGCAGAAAGCCCCACTGCAACCGAAAAGACGCCGGATTTGCCTGAACCAGCGATCGTGCTCCAAAAAGGACTGGAAGTATTTCCCGTACCGTCCGAAGTCGAAGGCAAGACGTTCCGCAAGGAAACTCCGGCGGGTACCGCTCGTGTCGTCATCAATGAAGTCTCAGGTGAGCCCTTTGAGGTTTTCATGCTTCTCGGTCGAGCGGGCTCAGAAGTGCAGTCGTTTATGGAATCGTTGGGACGAATCATCAGCCTCTATCTTCGATCGAGAGGCGATTTGAATGCCCGTAGAAAACTTGCTTTAGTGTCCGAGCAACTTCGAGGAATTGGCGGTGCCAATCAAATGGGATTCGGTGCTGGCAGGGTATTGAGTGTGGTCGACGGAATCGGACAGATTTTGAGCCGGTATGTGTTGGAGGAGGTGGCGTCCAGGGACAGTACTGACACTCCGTCTGCTGACCACCCACCGGCTGGGTCTGTCCATCGCCCCCAGGCGGTGTACGACTTGTGTCCCCAATGCGAGGCTCCAACCCTGATTTACGAGGAAGGATGCCAACACTGTACCGATTGTGGCTATTCTAAGTGCTAGGATCAGTTTAACTCTCAGTCTTAGTCGTTAACTTCAAAGTGCTTTATAACAAGACGATCGGGATATGACACAGGTTGTTTCCCGATCGTCTAGGGTGATATCAATACCTGTGTCCATTGTTTTGTTTGCGAATCGATGTTCTAATATATTCAAGGTGGGGATTGCAGTGGCGGTTACCCTCGAATGGGTCAAGTTGCCTGAAGGAGTTCGGTTTCGTACGGTGTGTCGCAACGGAGTCCCGTGGTTCGAACCGACGGGATTTCTGACGCAGTACGGTCACATTGGGCTGGGATCATCCCGCACGGTGGACACATACGCAGAACGCTTGTTACCGTTCTGCCAGTGGGTCTCCCGAGAGTAATTGTCGTTCGCAGAAATTCACCCAGGGGTCCTTCGCCGTTTCCGCCGCGATTTGGTGGTATATGACGCTTCCCAACCTCCGTTGCTGAAAAAAGGTGCCGATTCCAGTGACCGAACCATCCGTGATACGGTCGCCATGGCTCTCCGATTCATGGCCTGGTATGGCGAGCAGTACCAGACAGATTCGGCCCCGGGGATGACCTCCAAAATACGCTCATCAAGTGGCCTTCGCTTTGCTGAATGGAACTCATGGAATGAGGGACGTCCACGCGTCAAACGCAAGCTTCCCAAAACGCTTACCTCGGCCCAACTGGATGTATGCCGAAAGTGGATTATGGCGGCCTATACTTTTGATCCGGTATTGCAGATCCGCAACCGGGCGATCTTTGAACTCTTGCTGGGGGGAGCGCTCAGGCTGGGTGCGCTGCTGGGATTGAAGACAAAGAATATTTTTGGACAAATTGACGAATGCTGATTTCGTACCAAGAGAGTGACTATCGCACGGCGTGGCACTCTAAACAACGGCATTTTCGGACGGCCAAAACGGGTGAATATATGATGACCTTGGACGCCGAGACCTTGCTGTGGTTAAATCGGTATTTCCTCGAATCGCGACCAGCGGAGGCCGTTCGTCGCAATCACGGGGTGTTCTTTTGTGAACACCGTCCTGGATGTGATGACCATGGGGCGCCAATTCACATTGCAACCGTTCGGTACTTGTTTCAATCACTTGCGAAATCTGTGAGCGATGGGGGTTCTGGCATCCATGTCACACCCCATATGCTCCGCCACACCGGGCCACGATGGCCCTCGAATCGGGTCTACCCCGAGAGGTGGTGCACAATATCAACTGGGTCATCAATCATCTCAGAGCACCGACCAATACTCGCATGTGAGTCCACAGTGGGCGCGTCAGGCGCTGGAGGAGTGGCACCGAACTCGCAGTCAGGGAGGCAGGTCGTGACTCGAATTCCGTGCCGGGGAGGGCGATTTGTCGAATGCCTGGATGACGACCATTGGAAGGCGCCAGCATGGCGGGGTACCGTCGCGCAGACTTTCCCATGGATTTGACGCGAATCCCCGGTTCGGTACGTCCCTGGTGGCGGCGCGTTCTCCGTGAGGCGTTTCAGGTCGATTCTGTCGCTCAAGTCCGAGGGATTTCGCATACCGCACTATGGTTTTGTCGGTTTCATGCAGCGACTACCCGCGCTCTATCGACCACTTGGGACGAGTGGACCGCCCCCGATTGGGGTGCTTACGCGGAATGGCTCAAAGATCAAAAAGGGTTTGAAAACCGCCCCCTGTCGCATGAGTACCGGCGCGGCCAATTTTTGTGGCTGGCCGCTGCCGCCCGGCACGCGATCGATGTTGGATTGCCGGGAACCTCGGAAGTCACTGTTGCCCGGATCCAGTCGGTGTCCCGACGAGCTTTTCGTGGAACCGGGACCCTATCGAATCAACGGATGCAGCGTCGGGGTGCAGCTTAAGTTTGTTGATAGACACATACGTTCTCATGCATAAACTCGTGCGTCTTGGTCGACAGGCATCAGGCGCGGCCCCGTAGGATCCTTCTCGGGGCAAAACGGCTGCCGAGCAGGCTACCGCCCACCCGAACGATGCAAACGTCCGTTCGTGTTCGTTGGCCGGTGTTTGCCCGGTCAGGGGCTCATCGAGGCT
>JAMCVM010000210.1 GCA_023475835.1 Bacillota bacterium
TAGCACGATAGCACTGGCGAGCGGTTTTGTCCAGGTAAATATTGGAAGTAGTCCACGCAAATTCACTTTCGATTCTGAAACCAAGCCAAAGCATGTATAGCATGTATAGCAGTGCTATACAAATTGACACGAGAGGGACTAACTGCATTCAATCTCGAGGTGGCAAAAAACCGCAAAGTCCACAAATCGGGGATCGTGGAAATAGGTGTTCGAGAGGGAATGAGGTTAAATGGCAACTTCACCATCGTCTGAGAGAGGACAAGGATCGCTTGCGCATCAGTGATATCGTCTTCCCCATTAGAATCAATCTTAATGGAATCTTTGCGTAATCTTATCGAGAACTTCACCGACTTCGTGAACAATGACAGAGAGCCGAAGGGCTTTTTTGACGAATAGGCGGCCACAAACCCAGGTTCCTGGTATGTACTCTAGTCATCCTGGAGTTCGAATTGTCGGGGATCTTCGTGGCAGTGAAGGAGCGTTTTGAATGAATGTACGGCGACGTCGTGAGGCAGTGCAATCGGACTTCTACTTGAGCCCTGCGGCGTTGATCTTCTTGGTGTTTACCGTGATTCCTGTGCTTTACGTGGTCTACATCAGCTTTTTTAATTGGAGTTTCTACAATACTAGTCAATCCACGTATATTGGGTTAGGAAACTATGCTGAAGTCATCAAATACCCAGAGTTTTGGCATAGCTTGTGGATTTCGCTGTATTTGGTGTTGGCCACGGTGCCGACCGGCATTGTATTTTCACTGGGCATTGCGATGCTCTTAATGCGAAGAATTCTGCTCCGAGGGTTGGTTCGATTAGCCGTTTTTTCTCCGTAGGTGACGCCTGAGGTCGCCACGACGATTATTTGGGTATGGATCTTCAATCCTCACGTTGGCCTTTTAAATGGGGTATTACCAGTCGCATCCGTACCAGAAAATTGCGGCTATATACCCGGCAGTAAAGATCTGATACGGGTGCCGACCAGATTTGAGTGCCTTGGTCTTCTTCATCAAGGAGTACGTTTCAATTCTTTAGTGCCGAATATATAGTTCGTTGGCTTACGCCCAAGAGACTCCTCCCGTGGCCTGGTGTGATCAAGCTGCGGGCGACCTCGGCAATGCGATTCAGGCGGGAGTGACCGGAACCCAGTCGGTGGCTTCAGCATTGAACCAAGCTCAGACCCAGGCCCTTCAAGCGGCCAGTGGACAGCCCTGATGCTTCGGCGCGAGCCTCCCGATAAGAGGTCGGTAGGGAAGACGCAAACGGCGTCTTCCCTACCGATGGCATCACCTGTTGCTGGCATTTATTCTCTTAGTGCTGTTTGTGTTCCCTTGCTATAGGGTGATTGTCACCTCATTGAATAGCGCTAACCAGGTTTTGCAGTTTCCGCCGGTATGTTTGCCCCCTGGGCACTGGATTAATTATGTGGTAGCGTGGGTGGGGACCCCATGGCTCCGGTTTTTTGCTAATATCGTCTTCATTGCCGCCACCACGACGATCTTGGTGTTGATTACCTCCATCTTAGCCGGATTTGCGCTGGGGACCGTGTCGTTTCCTGGCAAGAAGGCGTTGTTTGCCGATCTTTTGTCCATGATGATGATTCCGCAAATGGTGCTCATTATCCCTGATTACGTGATTTTGCAAGATTTCCATTGGATTAATACTTATCAAGCTCAAATTATTCCATGGGGAGCTTCCGTGTTTGGCATCTTTGTTATTGCGCCAGTTTTTTTGAGTCTGCCTCTCGAACTCCGAGAAGCCTCGGAACTGGATGGAGCGTCGAACTTTCGATATCTCTGGCACATCGCGGTGGCGATGGCGAAGCCGATATTGATTACGGTGGCTCTTTACATCTTCATTGGGTCATGGAACAGCTTCTTATGGCCGTTTATCATGACCACCAGTCCGTCAGTGCCACCTATTGAAGTGGACCTCGCCACCTTTTTAGGCACCAATGGCACCGACTGGACCGGGTTGTCGGCGGCCGTGGTCTTGACCACCTTGCCGGTCATGATTTTGTTCTTAGTAGCGCAGCGGCAATCGATGGCGGGGGCGTATGCGAGCGCTTCGGGGGTCAAGGGGCTTCAACAGTTTGATTGCAATCTCGTTAAAACTAGCCTAAACTATCCAATATGGATAGTTTTGTCCGCATCGGCGAGGCAGCCCAAGCCTTGGGAGTTTCTATCACCACCTTGCGGCGTTGGGAACGCGAAGGAAAACTCGTTCCGGCCCATACGTCCGGAGGTCACCGTCGTTATGATTTTGCGAAGGTGTGTCCTGAACACTTTCGGGCGGCTGCCGACGTCACGCGAAAAACCATGGCCTACGCGCATGTGTCCAGTCACGACCAAAAAGACGATCTGGAGCGCCAAAAGCAGGTGTTGGAACTCTACGGTGCCCACCAAGGCTGGACATTTGAGGCGGTGGCCGACCTCGGGTCAGGGATGAATGATCACAAACAAGGCCTCAAACGACTGCTCCACGATATCCGGGCCGACCGCATCGGGCGACTCGTCATCACGCACAAAGATCGACTCCTGCGCTTTGGCGCGGAACTGGTGTTCGCCATCTGCGAGGCAAGGAATGTCGAAGTGGTGATCCTCAACCAGGGCGTGGACACGACGTTTGAAGAGGAATTAGCCCATGACGTTCTGGAGATCATCACGGCCTTTTCCGCCCAACTCTACGGCAGCCGTTCGCGGAAGAACCAAAAATTGCTGGACGGCGTGAAACACGCCGTGGAGGAGGCATCGTCATGATGCTCGCGCACAAGACTGCCCTCGATCCCAACGGTGCCCAGGAGACGTATTTCCGCAAAGCGGCGGGCGTAGCCCGCTTTGCCTACCACTGGGCGTTAGCCGAATGGCAACGACAGCACGAGGCCTGGAAAGCGGATCCAACCGGGTCGAAGCCCTCCGATCCGGCATTGCGCAAGCCACTCAACGCGATCAAAGGCGAGCAGTTTCCCTGGATGCGGGAGGTCACCAAGAACGCCCCGCAGATGGCGATTATGCATTTGGGGCAAGCGTTCAAGAATTTCCTTGCGGGCACCGCCGAGTATCCCACGTTCAAGAAAAAAGGCCGCCACGATAGCTTCACGTTGACCAACGACCCATTCACGGTCAAAGGCCGCAAAGTGCATATCCCCAAGCTGGGCTGGGTACGCCTCTACGAACCGTTGCGGTTTATCGGAACAGTGGGGGGAGGCACCGTCTCTCGGATTGCCGACCGCTGGTATTTGAGCCTTACCGTGGAAATTCCCGATCCCCCCAGTGTCCACCGTGAAAACCAAACGGTGGTCGGCGTGGACTTGGGCGTTTCCGCGTTGGCCACCCTCTCGACCGGCGAGAAGATCGTGGGACCCAAAGCCTATGCCGCCGCACTGAAAAAACTCCGAGGCCTGTCGAAGCGCTTTAGTCGCCAGATGGAGGTCGCTAAAGTCCGTGCCGGGCTGAAGCCCGGCCAGCCCATCCCCAAAGAAATGCTCATCCCGCAGTCGCAGAATATGGTCAAAACCCAACGGCGTATAGCAAGGCTCCATGCGCAGATTGCGGATATCCGGGCAGATGCCCTGCATCAACTCACCACGATGCTCGTCGAGCGGTTTGACGTGATTGCCATTGAAGATTTGAACGTTGCGGGGATGCTGAAAAATCACAAACTCGCGCGTCAAATCGCGGACATGGGCTTTGGCGAATTCCGACGTCAGTTGGAATACAAAGCCGTTCGACGGGGGAAGACGGTCCTCGTGGTAGACCGCTGGTATCCGAGTAGCAAGCTATGTTCGGCCTGTGGATACAAAATGCCGAAAGTGCCGCTCGCGATGCGGGACTGGACGTGTCCGCAATGTCAGACCCATCATGACCGCGACATCAATGCGGCGATGAATTTGCAAAAAGAGGCCGAGACGAGCTTTACAGCGAGTCCTGGGGCGCCGTGATGCGATGAACCAGGAAGATGGCACCAGATTGGGTCAGTTATGATCAGAAACGGATAGGTCCATCAGAACGGTAGAAGAGAAATGAATGAGGAGGAAAGCGGATGGTTCCAGGTTTGTTAATCTTTGATTTTGATGGAACGTTGTATCGAGGAGACGATCCTTTTCGACGGTATGCTGAGATTATTAGTCGGTCGATGACACCAGATAATGCGAAGGTCTATTTAGACCATGTCCAGCGTCATCTGGATGGGGAAGCTGGAATGGTGGCCGGGGACAACTGGGAAGCGGTTGTGGGATTGGCCAAGCGATGGCTTTCTGATCGCGAACGATGGCAAGAGGCTTTTTTGGAAACGCGCGTCTTCATGATGAGCGACGCTTGTCAATTGGAGGTGCCTCAGGACTTGGTCGAACTGTTGGTCTATGCCCGGGGTAAGGTGCTGCTAGCCGTCGCGTCGAACAGTCCCGAGGCCGCGGCTGAACCGCTTTTAAATAAGCTGGGGCTTTTTTCTTATTTTGACCGCGTGGTTTCGGATGCGCACAAACCCGATGGGCTTCTGACGCTGGTTGACCAATGGCTGCCGAGTCTAGATCCGGGTTGCATATTTAGTGTCGGGGACAACTATGCTAATGACATCGCCCCGGGTCTTGGCCGTGGCTGGAAGACCGCCCATATTAGTCCCCACGGACACTTTCCTGGACCGGCAGACGTGCGTGGTCGACGGCTGGAAGAGGTGTTGCCCACCATTCGTGCGTGGGTGGATGAAGTGGGGCGTTCTGACCATGTCGCAGCGTTTCAAACGAAAGCGGTGCAAAGCCATGGTTAAGGTAAGTTTTTGGGGTGGAGTGGGCGTGATTGGTTCGAGCAAAATCATGCTGGAATACGATGGTTGGCGCGTCTTGCTCGATTTAGGCCTGGACTTTCATCCCGGCCAAGGCCTATTTCGCATGGGCGTGTCCCCCCGGACGGCACAGGCACTGGCGGATCGCTTGCGTATCGGCGAAGCGCCTGCGATTAACCATCTCTTTCGCGCCGAGGCGGTAAAGGGTACCGGGGTAGCGGGTGGAAGCGACGGTCAAACCGCGGTGTTTATCACCCATGCGCACCTAGACCATATCGGATTAACCGGTTGGGTGGATCCAGCGGTGCCCATTTATGCGTCTCCCGACACGATTGCCTTGATGGCTGCGTTGCACCAAGTGGGCGACGACGTCGAAGGCGGGTATCCGCAGTTGCAACCGATCGTGGAAGACGCGCGCCTAGCGTTTGGACCGTTCGGCGTGCGCCGTTATGCGGTGGATCATGATGTGGTCGGCGCTTCAGGCTATGCCGTCGACACGCCAGATGGAGTGCTGGCCTTTACCGGAGACATTCGCCTGCACGGACGCCATCCGGAAGCTAGTGTGGCCTTTGCTCGGGCAGTGGCCGGAGCCCGGGCCTTGGTGATCGAAGGCACGACGCTTTCATTTGGCTTTACCCACGCTGAGCGCACCGAATTTGACGTCGATCGACAGTTCGGAAAGATTGTCGGAGAAACGCCAGGGCTCGTGTTAATGACGGTTTACCCAAGAAATATCGAGAGGGTGCAGGCCTTTGTGACAGAGGCCAAAATCCAAGGACGCCAGGTGGTATGGCCTAAACCCATGGCCAGCTTTTTCCGCGTTATGGGGCTTAGCGATATTTTGGGATTTGGCGAGGACGTGGCGCTCGAGGAGATCCAAAGCCGACCCCAACACTATGGGGTCGATTTGGCAGTCGATCAAATTCCGTTGTTGTTGGATTTGCCGTTGGGGCCGGGCAGCGTCTTCGTACATGCCAACGGAGAGCCATTAGGTGCCTTTGATCCCCGTTGGGATCTGCTCCAAGATTGGCTGAAATTTCGGCATACGCCATTTTGGCCGATTGGCACAGGCGGGCATGCCTCGCCCGATGACCTCAACCGGCTGGTGGAAATGATTCACCCGGACATTGTATTCCCGCTACATAGCCAAGCCCCCGACCGATTGATTCCTCCCCCGGGGACATTGCGCTGGTTACCACAACGCGGCGGCCGACGTTTTGATTTGGCCGGGCGCGAGCTGTCCTAGATCGCGAGACCTGGGAGGGGGGCCGAGCTGTGGAGGCTTAGGGCACGGTTTAAGGCGGTTCAACACCGTAAATGACTCCCGGAAAATGGGCCAACAGATTAGTCATGATCCGCCTGTCGGCGCTATGATGAGGTGGTGGCAGATGGGCGTTCGAGAGAAAATCGACCGCCTTAGGGGGACCGCGGCAATGGTGGATGCACCGATGGAAGGGCTCGATATCAAGGACCTCCTAATCCAGGTGGTGGAGGCGGGGGGATCCGACTTGCATGTCACCGTAGGGACCCCTCCATGGATACGAGTCAAAGGCGAGCTTTTAGCTTTATCGGCACCTTCGGTGAATCCCGAGGCGAGTCGGGCTATGGTGCGTGCGATTCTGAGTCCAGACCAGATGGAGCGGCTGGAAGAGGCCGGAGAGATCGATTTGGCATACAGCTTGACCGGAATTTCGAGATTTCGAGTCAATGTCTTTAAGCAGAGAGGCTCTCTTAGTTTGGCCGTGCGAGTGATTCCTTCGAAGATCCCCCGTTTGTCTGAATTGGGTTTGCCCATGACGTTGGAGGACTGGACGCAGCAAGATCGTGGCTTGGTGTTGGTGACCGGGCCCACCGGGTGCGGCAAGTCCACCACCTTAGCCGCCATGATTGGGGTGATTAATCAGAGGGAGCGCAAGCGCGTGATTACCCTGGAAGATCCGATAGAATACTTGCATCGCCATGAGCGCTCCATTATCGACCAACGTGAAGTCGGGATGGATACGTTGAGTTTTAGCGCGGGGCTTAGAGCAGCATTGCGCCAAGATCCTGATGTCTTGATGGTCGGTGAGATGCGAGATGTGGAAACCATTCGCACGGCGGTCACTGCCGCGGAAACCGGGCACCTGGTCTTTGCGACCCTGCATACGGTCGATGCCGCACAGACCGTTCACCGCATTGTCGATGTATTCGGCGACACCGCGCAGACCCAAATTCGAACCCAACTGGCAGGCGTGTTGGTCGGAGTGTTGTCGCAGCGTCTGATTCCGGCCAAGACACCCAGCGGTCGGGCAGCGGTGACCGAAGTCTTAGTGAATACTTCGGCGGTGAGCAACGTGATTCGCGGTGGCAATCTTCATCAGTTGCCCAGTATTATGCAAACGGGACGCCAGGTCGGCATGCAAACGCTGTCCTCTTCTCTGCAGCGGTTGGCTCAAGAGGGTAAGATTAGTGCAGACGAACAATCCCAATGGAATCTAAGATGGGGGCTGTCCCGAACGAATGCCTCGCTTTAAAGGGAAGTGTACCAAGGATGGAGAAACGATGAGCAGCACTCGGGGGTCGTGGGGATGGCCTCCGCGTGAGAACTTTTCCGAGAACAGATTTGTACGCCAGTGCTATGCGTGTGTAACCGTCATCAATTCGAGAAGATAGGCTCTGGGGACAGGGATGTTTTCAGGCCGAATTCGGACCTTCTTTTGTAGCGCATCCTAGGGAAGAACGACCCCTTTGGCTTATTGAGGACAATCGGGCCCAACAGCCGCTGGACCCGGCTGAAGGCAAGGACGCATCCAGGTCGCCGACCAAGGAGGGTGACCCAGGGGTCAGATGCCGTCATAGGAGCCATAGTAGGCGTCTTGGGGATATCCCAACTGCTCCCAATAGCCGGGAACGGACGTAGGGCCCACTCGTATGCGCACAAGCCACTTGATGGATTTGTAGCCATACATATTGGGGACCAACAAGCGCACGGGATATCCCTGGGAGATCGGCAGTGGCTTGCCGTCGAAACCCCAAGCCAACATCGGACGATATTGCCGTAGTTCTTGGACATTCATGGTCTCGGTATAGACGCCATCGCCAGAATAAAAAGTCACCCACTCCTGCCGACGATCCCCAGTCCAGCCATGACGAGCCAAGAAGTCGACAAGGTCGAGGCCTTCGACCTTGACATCAGGAACCACCCAACCGGTGACACAGCGGAAATTTATCGTTTTTTTCAGTGCACGTCCTTGAGTAAGCTGAGTCCAGTTAAATGTTTGGGTGGGACCCAGTCCCTCCAACGTAAGCCGATAGCTGGCACGCTCGAGATGGGGGTAGCTGCCAGTGACGGTGTAGGGGGTGAACCCTGGCAAGGCACCGGCAATGGAAGTGGCGTGAAACGAGGGAGTGAGGCGACCACCGACCATTTTGAGCAAGGTAGGGAGAGCAGAGGCGGCGGGAATTGCTGCTAGACTGGCGATGCCCCAACGCAAAAATCGTCGCCGGTTGACACGAATGCCCCAGCCTTCCTGAGGCGCGATTCGGCGGATCTTGCGGTAGGGCAAACGGGTCAAAAGGTGCCAAAGCGCCCAGATAATAAAGCCCGTAGCCGCCATCGCATGGCCCACAGTGGCTATGGAGCGGGTCCAGGATGGGCCCACTAGGAGACCGGCACCGGTCACCACCAGACAGACCAACCAAAAATAACCCCATCGCGCGTAACCGGGGCGATACTTGCCGGGTGATATTGGGAAAAAACGGGCACCCCATCCGACCAAGGCAATGCCGTAGATGATGCCGCCAAATTCATGAACATCTTGAACTACTGGGAACCAGGGCCCCAGTGCTCGGCGCCATGTAGCCAGAAATAGGCCAAGTCCGGTGAAAACAAATAGAGCGATTAGAATCACATGGCGCCAGTGCTTATCACGAAATGTCATGGAAGTCGCCGTGTCCTTTCGCTAGAAAACCATGAGGTAAACGGATGCGCGGTGGGTCAATCCTTTCTTAACTATAGTAAACTTCGATGTGACTCAGGCAAATTCCTGCTCAAGATATGCATCAACGTCGATATTTGCACCAAGAGGCTTGGCGATTCGCGCGAGCCATGGCGGTCAGCCGGTTTGGTCTTAGGCTCGGTGAGAGGGTTTTTGCGAGCCATGGCGAATTGATCGACTCGGTCTCTGGTAGAGGGTGAGGGCTTCGGGAAAGGATGAACCGGATTGTTGCATAAAACGGCCATTACGGCTTCTGACGTGGTACGGGTCGAAGGATTGGTGAAGCGCTATGGCGACTTTGAGGCCGTGCATGGGGTAAGCTTTTTCGTAAGCGAAGGGGAATGTTTTGGCCTGCTGGGTCCCAACGGAGCGGGAAAGTCGACAACGATTCGTATGATTTGCTGCCTGGCTGCGATCGATGGAGGAACGATCCAAGTGTTAGAGCTACCAGCATTTCCGGGAAACCAGGCGATCAAACAACAAATTGGAGTGGTTTCTCAAGATGATAACTTGGATCCGGATCTCACCGTTCGCGAAAACATTGAGATTCAGGGAAGATTTTATGGTCAATCGGCCGGGGAAGCCCGAGAGCGGGCTCAGGAACTCTTGGTGTGGATGCAACTCGAGAGCAAGGCGAAAGCTCAGGTGCGGGATTTGTCTGGGGGAATGCGCCGCCGTTTGGTGATCGCGAGAGCGTTAATGGGAAAGCCCCGCCTCTTAGTGTTGGACGAACCGACGACGGGCCTTGACCCGCAGGCTCGGCAGTTGGTGTGGGCCAAGGTCAGGGAACTGAAGAGTCAAGGGGTGACCATATTTCTGACCACGCATTACATGGACGAGGCGGAACGGTTATGCGATCGCTTAGTGATTATGGATCAGGGTGGAATTTTAGAAGAGGGTCCCCCTGCCGAGGTCATTGCGCGCGTTGTAGGAGAAGAATGCTTAGAGCTATCGGGCATTTCTGAAGATCAACAAGTTCAGCTAGCCCGGCATTTAGGAGATGCTGACGTGACCTTTTCGGAATGGCAAGGCGAGATTTGGGCAGTGTTTGGCAGCCAATTGGATCGCCTGCTGCAACGTTGGCAAACGCTCGATTCCTCCCTGCCCCGATTCTATCGGCGCCGAGCGAGTTTAGAAGATGTTTTTTTACGCCTCACGGGGAGGGATTTGCGCGAATGAAGGGCATCGTCTGGCCGCGCTTTAGCCATGGGGCGGTAATGGTATTTCGTCGCGATTTTCTTGCTTGGGTCAAATATTATAAGAGCTCGCTCTTGCTCAATTTTGGGGAACCGTTAACCAACTTATTGGCGTTAGGATTTGGCTTGGGTATGTATGTGGCCAAAATGGACGGAGTCCCGTTCGTGGACTTTATTGGCCCGGGACTCTTGGCGGTGACTGCGATGAACGCAGTGACGTTTGACACCACTTTTGGGGCCTATGATCGACTGAATGTCAACGGAGTCTATGAGTCGATGGTGACCACCCCGTTATCGGCAGGAGAAATCGTGGCCGGCGAATTCCTCTGGGAGGCGTGTCGCAGCCTTTTGTATGGCACCGTGTTCTTCATCGTCTTGTTGGCGCTCGGCCTCGTGCATTCCTGGTGGTCTCTGCTGCTGCCGTTGCCCCTGTTGATTACGGGAGCGCTCTTTTCCGCACCTGCACTGTTTGTGGCCACCAAGGCCAAGAACAATGAACAACTTTTTTATTACTTTAGCTTGGTGATCACCCCAATGTTTATGTTTTCGGGGGTGTTTTTCCCGCTCTCCAAACTGCCTGTACTGATCCGCGATCTGATTCTGATTACGCCGCTGGTACACGTTGTGGATATCGTGCGAGCGCTTATTTTAGGGCATCCCACCGATTCGCTCTGGGTGGACGCTGCGGTGGTGGTGGCTTATACCGTGGGTTTGTCGATCCTTCCAGCGACGGCGTTAAAAAAACGACTCACAGGATAAGCCCCGCGGACGTCCGCGGGGTCGTGCGCTGTCGCTTAGGGCTTGGAATTCTCTTTAGCCACCCCATATTGCTTAGGCCGAAGAGCGTTTACTCGTGAGCTTGGGTGAGCGCTTCTCCCAAGTCCAGTGGAGCCACGGATTCCAGCGTTCGGCCGAGATGGCGATATCCATCCGCGACAAAAGATACGGTGCCCATCCACAAGATGCGGGTGGTGTGGGCTGCATGGGCAAGGGATTCGCTTAGGGCTTGATGGACCGAGTCCACGATTAGGTCGCCTGGTCTTACCTTAAAGTCACTGTAGTCATATCGGAGGTAAGGGTTGGTGCACGTCGTGTAGATGATGGAGTCGGACACCGGCTCTAAGACCTGTTGAATTCCGTCCCGGTCCTTGGAGTTTGGCAGCGAAAGCACGACTCGATCAAAGCGGCCGCCGGCTGCTAGTACCAGAGCTTCCGCCGATCGTCGATGAATGGAAGCGTCTAGCAGGAGGTAGGGAGCAGCGGATAGGACTTGGCCCCGTCCGGGCCAGATCAGGGAAGCGGCCAAGGTAGTAGTAAGGTCGTGAGACAGACCACGAGGGAGGAGCCGTTCGGAGATGGCTAGCGCCACTGCAAAGTTTTCCACCGTAGGCCCTACCGTGGGGAGATGTAGCGAAGGCAGATGGGTCCCCGAGGGCAGCGTAAGGTGAAAATGGGTGCCGCTGGCATCGGCGTTGCGGTCGTCGATGGTGATGGTATGCGTCAAGTCGATGACCGTCACGTCAGTCGGCCATTGGGGTCGATCTTTAGCGATCGCCCGATCTAACTCTGGCGAAGAGGTGCCCACGAACAGTGTTTGCGTTTCCGGATGAACAATACCTACCTTATGCCAAGCCACATCATCCAGAGTCGGTCCCAGTTCGCGCAAGTGTTCCGGAAGGATGTTGGTCAAGACGGCATGGGTGTGGTAAAGCTGAGCGACATCGTCAAAGCGGGCGCCGCGCCCGGTTTCGATGACGGCAAAGGTTACGCCTTGGTTTTTGAAATATTCGCTGGCGATGACCGCGAACAGCCCGACTGGGCCGATGTATTGATCGTTCGGCATGTCTTCCAAAAGGCGTTTCCAGAGGGGA
The DNA here is from genome assembly GCA_023475835.1 of Bacillota bacterium. Lineage (GTDB taxonomy): Bacteria > Bacillota > Sulfobacillia > Sulfobacillales > Sulfobacillaceae > JAMCVM01. Next base: position 11,817 of record JAMCVM010000210.1, read on the forward strand.
CGGATGGTAGCCCAGGTGCGGGCAAAGTCGTCTTCAGAAATCACCCGGCCATCGACACGAATGCGGTCAAGATCACTTAAGAATCCGGGGCTGCTAAAAAATCCGACGCGATGGCCATGAGTTCGCAAGATCTCAGCAAGATAATACGCGGTCGAACCTTTTCCCTTACTGCCAGTGACCATGACCACCGGGTAAGACCGATCGGGACACCCCAGGGCGTCCAACAAATGACGCGTATGTTCCGGATGGCGACGTTGGTCGGATCCCGGAGGGTGGGGAACTCGATTAAAACTTTCATAAAGCTCATCCACTACTTGCGTGAATTGGTTCGACGGCACCACAAGACTCCTCAAGTTTTGGATTCACTGTAGTGAGCCGCTCGAAGTTTGTCAAGAGACGATTTGACCGACTCAACAGCTGCTGGTCGGCTGCTGGAACTCGTCGGCAACGAGATTTCAGATTTTTTCAGGGCGTTGGCACTCTTGCACCCAGGTCTAGAGAAGGACAGGACATCTCGGAACCCAGGATTCTCTAACATGCATCCTGAGATGAGTCAGGGAGGATGGACGTCATCCCAAAAAGCGGCATATTTTGGGTAAATGATGGCTCGTGGCGGAGGTTGCCCTAGCAGGACTTTCCTAGTTAGAGACTGAAATAGCATTCAAACCCGCACAGCGTCTCAAATTACTGTATTATACAACTTTTTCGGCTGAAATGATGAGGTTTTGTAGTGCTTTTTTTCACAAAAATT
>JAMCVM010000058.1 GCA_023475835.1 Bacillota bacterium
CCTTCTTGATACAGTTCCTCGGCCATCTTGGACACCTGTCGCAACTCCTTTCGTATCCAGGTTCGTTGAGCCTCCGTTAACCCTGCCTCGCCCAAGACTAAAATGGCACTGACCACTAGGTCCCGTTCCTCGGCATCGGGGACGGCCACCACTAATGACACGACCCGTTCCAGCGCCGTGGACCGCTGATCGACCTGCATATTCAACGCCAGAGCCAGCCGCAAGCGGTCTTGGGCATCCCATTGACCCGTTTGCAAATGCGTCGACACCGTGTCTAACGCCGCCTCGCCGTCGATCATCGACAAGTACACATTTTCCACCCCATAGGCCGCCGTCCCAATATGCAATCGACTGGGAGCCCAGCGCGTGTCACCATGATACAAGACCACCGTCCGAACGCTTGTCTTATAGGCATGCGCTAATCGTGCATCATACTCCAGAAAGCGATAGAGTGACATTTCTGGGGCACTCTGAAACTCTAAGTGAAAGATCTGGCCGTCCGTCATCCGCCAAGCCGTATCCAGCCGGAGCGTGTTGGCGGGCAACTCATTGGGCAAAGCGGCGTCCAGTTCCACATGGAACACGCCGATGGCCTCCAAGGCTCCCTGGGACAACGCTCGAGTCAGCGCTTTCATCATCGTATCTTTGGCCGCCATCGAAGCACCTCAATTGCTATTATAGGAAACTCGAGGGATCTTCTCAAGGATAGCGTGCTACCTTGGTCGGTCGCCTGAACGCCACTCGATCAGCAGCCCCCTCCACCGGGTTCCACCTCCCCACGCTGAATGGGTAAAATTATCCCGTCACATCCACCTCATAGGGAAGAAACGCATTGCCATGGCTTCCAATCGGTTCCTCATTCAGAAACATGTGTGCACCATAGTCGAGGGCTTCGAATCGTAACCAGGATCGGGCTGACAAGGCTGCATCGGGCACGGAAAAGACACGGCGATAGCTTCAGAAGGATTCCTCGACCCATCGACTCTCTAAAATGCTGACCCCCTAAGGCAGGCTCCGGGATCATCCCCGCACGCAACAGGTCGAGATGCACCTCGCCCGGCACGATGGCATCGATTCATTTGGAGGGGTGGGTCGTCCATAGATGATGATGCACGAGTCCACCCCGTTGTCCATCCGCCCACCGCAGTTTCCATGCTCCGTCAAGACTGATTTGATCATTGTCCACGATGCACCCTCCCCATTGGTCTTCATCACTCGCTCAGGCCTTCAGCCATCCCGCTCGCTGGTTCGAAGCACGAACCCTCTTGAATTTCGCACCACCCTATTACGCCGAAATTTGGCATCGGAGGTCGCGTAATCTCTCAAGCCCCCGTCAAAGTTCGGCAAACCTGTGTGCTTACGCCATTTTTTAAGGGAGCAGCTTCCCTCAAAAATAGAAGTACTAGAAGTGGACCTCCTCCTCACGGCTCGAGCCGGGGGCATCCACTCCAAAGCCGTTGCGGCTCTCGCCGCAGGTCGCACTGACCCCATGGTTCAAGCCAGGGGTGTACCGCAAACGCGACGATCTTGATCATGATGATCCACTCACGGACGTCACGGCAGCCAACGAAACTTGTCTCCGGAAAACAGGGGGCCAACACTCAAAGGTACGCGCGAACCGGCTCACTCCCCACATTCCGGTGTGCGATAAATCGTCGTGAATCCGATCATTGCCAGCCGTCGGCAGTATAATTGGGAATAGGTCGAGCTGATCTGACGTTCTGTGACCTTGGGGGCACTATCGTGAGGGGTGGAGTGTGATGATCAACGTGGTCAAAGGGTTGTGGCGCAGCTCTAAAGAAACCGAATGGGAAAGATGTATTAATCGCTACTGGCATCTTGATTCTGTACAGACCAATTTAGAGGCAGAACGCCGCATGGAAAATCTCAATCCTCAAGTGTTCGAGAAGTACAATGCGGAACAGTTTTATGATTTATTGGCTAACCAACGGTCTGGATACTATCGATGGAAATTTGGCGCACAGCAGGCAGATGGTAATCTCAAGGCGCTGCAAACATTTAAGCAGTTACCCAATAATGCCGCAGGCGGTGAGTTTAATCGTATTAAAGAGGACTTGCTGACTTTCGATCACCATGACATTCGCCAGGGACTGGAGATCGTCAAGCAATTTCCGGGAATGCAAGATAAAGCCGGATTGGGCTTTCTATCTGTTCTTTTCAAGCCTGATTTTGGGACAGTTGATAAATGGGTCATCAAGATCTTGCAGCACCTAGACCAGTTCGACTTTCCAACAATGAATGTGACCGTTCGGAAGATCGATCCGGACCATCCGACCACCGATGAGGTGGTTCAGATCATTCAAATTTTTCGTGAAAAAGCGTCTGAACTCAACCAACAATTTGCTTCTAAAAAATGGACTCCACGGCGCATCGATATGGCACTGTTTTCGTTAAAAGATGCAATATGATCCTGTTATGGACGCGGACATCCTCCCCACGGCTCGCGCTTGGGCATCCACTCCAAATCCGTTGCGGCTCTGGCCCAGGCAGTACGGACCTCATCGCTCAAGCGAGGGGTCTGCCGTACACGTTGCGGTTTCGATCAGCAGAACGCCCTCGACGGATCGATGCGTCACTCGATCCAGCACGTCCCACTGACCCCGTAGCGCTTTGGGATTCGAAAACCAGGGCAACATCATACCCACAGCGCCCGATTTCCGCAGCGAAGGCGGTCAGCACGTGGCTGACGTAGGGATGGTGCAGCCCGGATCCCTCCGGTGGTGAACAGAACACCCCGCCTGTCTAGGTGTGGCGCGTCACCAGTGGCCGGGCCGAAGCCTGGGGAACATAGTGCAGAAGGTCGATGAGGGCCTGAATGGTGGTCCGCGCCGTTGGGGTGACATCAAGAGCCTGGTGGAGCACGCGAGATACGGTGGCCACCGAGATGCCAGCCCGTCGGGCAATGTCGACCATCGTCACTATGATGCAATCCCTCTCCCTATCTGCCATTTAGGGTGCTTACTGAACCCGCTATCCTACCATGCTCCGCTCGCCCCCGTTAGGATGAGACCACAGGTTCGCGATTCTGGGAGAGCCCTGCTCAATCCAGGCGTTCCCAAAATCGCACGTTTTCTGACGCATCCATGGGGTTGTCATCGATCCATTGTCAGGCGATGGCGGCATGAAGGACTTGGCAGATCGGGACACAACTCCTCGGCCAGGAGACACCGGAAGAACGTTAGGCGGTCTTGGTCGATGATCGTCCGGGCGATGCGATGTCCCATGCATCGCGTAATATGGCCAATCGATTGGCGTAGAGCGCTGCCGTTTCGGGATACGGCCCTGCGGGCATTGCCTTGGCGGCCCAACGATCTAACAGGGCCGTCCCGATCATTTCGGAGTGATGTGAGATTCAGAAACGCCAGATCCCTCTGGCAGGAATTGTCGGAGGACCTCGCGAATACCCTCGATCAAGTGTGACAGGAGGGCGGGAGACTCACGTGCCAAAGGATGCGATTGACCCCACCGTTGCGCTATTTCAGGTCCAAGACGAAGAACCCCATCTGGTCGTCCGTGCGTGTGGGCATGAAGAAACCCTCTGGCTCGGGCCTCCGTGGGATTACGTCGACACGGTGGCGAGTCAGGTGGTCTGTACTGTCTGCCGGAAGTCGGGGCAACGGGGACCGCTGGATCGCGAGAATGCCTTCGGGCACTCCAACCTAGGCTCCCCATCCTCGTAGGCCACTGACCACCACTCCGTCGTTTGTGGGTCCACTTTAGGGAAATTGTGTGCTCGTTTGGGAAGACATAGGGATCTTTGCGTCGGGTCTGCGACTTGCTAAGGCGAATCAGACTTTCGACGTCATGGTCGGTGCCAGGGTGCGAACGTACACTTGGAAGTGATTTGGCCTGGCACGGACATCGGGACAACCTAGTCCACCCTAACAAAGGGGCATTCACCGCCAAGCTATCCGTCCACACCAGCCCTTCGATTACGGGAGAGGAGGCTGAAAGTGAAGTGGTGTTCTCACGTTACCTTACCCGTAACGCGAACCCGAAGGACGCGGATGTCTACACCACGGTCCCAGTCAACCAGTCATTTGTGGGTGCCTTTTGGTCGAAACAGCAAGTGCGCAACCGGGGATGGGACGCTAGACCGTTCCATCCCCAACCACCTACGACTAAAATCACAATGTGCGGCCCCGTTTGATCGCTAGCCGCCGACGCGATAGCGTGGAACGGGATCGATGGTTTTGCACGTGTTTAGCCACCCGCGCACCTCCTTGGTGTGAAGATTCGACAAGGCGTGGTCAGAGTCCCGCCGAGGATAACCCGAGGTTGCTCCTGCTTTCCACCCCTGGCCCCTCACACTCCCTATTTTCTTATTCCCTGAAGGTTTGCTGATCGTTGCACTGGGGGTGAAACCCTGGGGGCCGAGGTGGCGTTGTACTCAATGGATACGATATAAGGAGATGGAATGGTGATGCAATCAAAATCTTGGTGGCGAGAGGGAGCCCTCGGAGTCGGGGTCCTGGGGTTGATCGTGCTACTCCCCGGTGCTCGCTTTGCGCCCGCCAGTACCCCAACCCTGACGGGGCGGTTTATTAGCGTGACCGGCAGTGCGTTGGTCACGCTACCTTCAGCGGCCACGGTGTCGCAGATTAACCTCACCCTGAACGTCAATACCTTTACGATGCCAGCGAAGGCCCTTGCAGAGTTAACCCAAGAAACGGCAGCCGTTACAGTCGCGGTGGAGAAATTGGGAGTGCCCGTGCGTCAAATTAGCGTGAACAACCAAAGTCTGAATCTCAACGGAGGCAAGAGCCCCAAGGGGCTTGGCGGACTCACTGCGGGGCAAACGGTAGTGATCAATACCACGCCGGCCCAATCTGACGCGGTGGTCACAGCGGTCGATTCGGCTCTTAAGCCGTATGCGGGTCACGGGAATGATTACTTGTTCACCAATCCTGGTTCGGCCACGTTCGGCCTGAATGCCCCGACGAGCGGTCTCGACCAGGCCATCGCCGCCGCGACCCAGGAGGCAACCACCGTGGCCCAGGCGATGGGTGTCACCCTGGGCCCGATCCAGTCGGTGACGCAGGAATCCTTTAATGGCAACGGCCAACAAAATGCCAACCAGGTAGGGACGACGGTGCAAGTCGTGTTTGCGACGACTGGCTAGGGCTCGTGACCTCGGTGGGTGCCCTGTCCACGACGCAGTCAAGAGCCAGAGGAGTGCTTTATTACGGAGAGGCGCAAGCAAAACCCGGTAGAGTGGTGGCTTGTCATTCGCACCGACTCCTTTAGCGCTCGCCGAGAGGCTCCAAACCGTAGCCCAAACGATCGCGGGCATACCGTCGAGTCCGAGCGAAGGAAGTCGGTCGAAGGAGGAGAACGCATGTGGTGTCAGGATGTCTGGACTGCTGCGGCGGCCCGGAAGGTGGCGCAGACTGTCCTCGGCTTACGCCAAACCACCTGGGTCACCCGGGTCGAGCGCTGGCGCTCAGAATGGGAGGATGACGACCATCCCTGGGTGGAGTGGCGGGTATACAATCTCCAAGGGCGACGGCACATGACTCAACGCGATGCAGACCCATCCTCCTAAGGCTCCCGGACCCCGTCTGAACTGGGTGCATCTCGCGCCGAGCGGTCGACGGGCTCCGAGACGCCCGGAGGGCTCCCTAAGAAGGGCGAAGAACCCCTTCGACAGCCGTCGCGCAAACTCCTGCTTGGGGGAGTATTCCCCGATGACCCAGGAAGATCGAAGGATGGGGGCGATCCTGGAGTTGCGGTAGAACGTGGACCTCGCGCATCCCCACCTCCCCGCCGGGATTGGCACCGGGACGGCAATTTCCATTGTCTGGGTGCGCTTTTCCCACAGGGTCGAACCTGCGTCAGCGCGTGTGAATGAATGATGCTGGGGGCCGAGGGTTAGCCCATGCCATCGAGGCGCTCCCGAGTGGCCAGGTGCCGGATTAGCCGACCGAGTGGGTGAACATTTAGACAGGGGTTCGGTATCCCGACCGTCGTAGGCGAAATTCAGAAGATGTACCTGGGCGAACAGAGCCCAGGATACCCGTCGGTTCGCATGGAGGACCTGGACCCATCCATTGAATGCCTTAGCGGGCCTGACCTTGGTGGTAGCGACGAAGGGCCAGGATTGTGGCCGCGGGTGCCGCGATGTCCCTCCGATGGAACGCAGGCAAGCCTTGGGATTTTATGATGGAAAAACCCCCGATGACGCCCGAAGGCTAAATGGGATGGGACGTGAACAACGGGATGGTCATAGGGCATTCGACCCACTGCCGGCCAAGCTCCGGCCAGAATTTGCCCTATCTGGCGCGGCTACATTGTCCCGTGGGCTTCACAAGGTCTCGTTACCAAGGCCTCATGCCACAGTAGGCCCGCGTTCACCATTCAGAGCGGGTGGATTCTAACCACATGACTGTGAGCACCCTCGTGTCGCACACGAGCGTCTAACTTATCCCTGGGTGCGAGCCCCTGACATCCCGAAATCCTCCTTTTCACCCACCTGTCCCACGGCAGCTCCCTTTCAGGTCGGACCGAGGTCCGTATCCGGCCAGTTGCCCAAAACACCTTGATGGAGGGTCAAGGTACTCCCTTGGGACTCCTGCTGCCTTAGGGCTGCCGGCGTGGGCTTCTTGGGTCATCTTGTCCCCGCTGAGGAAGTAAGCTCCGCTTACGCGTAGCCGACCCAGTGTTTCTGGGCCCCAGCGGGATTGCCACGTTACCCATGGTGGAGAAGCGACCGGGTGGTACCAGGGCCCTTCGGCATTGCCCCTGAGCTCCGCCCCTGGCCGTTACCGGCCACGCACATCAAGGTAAGGTCAGATCCATTGAGCACAACCCTGGGGTGCACACCCGAACCAATCCAGGCCTCCATTCCATGCACCCACTCCAGCCGTGGACCCTCGTGTCGCAATGATGACGACTGACATAGCCCCATAGACAAAAGGAGTGAGCCATAACACCCTGCGATGCCACCGTCGCTGATGTTCGAGTGCCAGGTGCCCGGGTTGCTCAGATCTGCCAATCTCGGAGACGCACAGTCAAAGGCATGCGCATCTCGATGGTCCACGCGCGAAACTGTTGCCGAACCCACCCCGCGTTCAGCCGGGCCCCTGCTTCGGTCGTAAATACCCAGGCATCATCGGTCTGCCAGGTACGGCCCGCTGCCATTTTTTCGACCGCTTGGCGATCTGCCTGCATCCCCAAACAATGCGCCAAATGCCACGACAAACCCATGACCCGTGGGATCTCGGCCTCGCTGACGGTCCGAGGGAGTCCTGTCGCGACCGTTCGGTGAATGTTGAGCGTTTGCTCCGCAATGTCCACGTCGGGCCACTGCAATGCCAAAGCTTCTCCGAGGGGACACCCAAGGTCCCGTAACACATGCCACAAGGCCGCAGTCCGGTGGGCATCAGCTCGCTGGAAAAAGGCTCGCAGGTATTCCGGCGTCCACGGCTCCGGCATCCGTTCCGGATCCGATGCCTGCTTCGTCCGTCGATTCTTTGTCTCGGACATCCCCTCTCACCTCGCCTCTCACTTCGACAGCGCTCACCGGGATCCCTGCATTGAGGCTCGGATGAGCGAGATCCTTGGTTTCGAGAGAGCCACTGGGGCCTCTATGGTTCCATCCCAGGGGAGTCTCTGGCCATCGCCCCACCCTATCCTTTTTCTCGCGATCCGGCTTGTCTCCCTTTCTGTCATCGCGCCGTGCGCTGCTGGAGTGTCGAGTCTCCCGTTATTTGGCTACCCATCCGATCGATGTTCCACTTTCCATGGCCGCGTTTTACGCATCACACCCTGGCCTCTGGGGTCGTTTTGGGGTCTGCACCAGACACAAGCTCCCTCCCCCACTCTTCATCGTGTCCTTGGACACCGCGACTGCTCGCTGAATCGTCCATCAAAGCCACGGTTCCCTGGGATACCGCCGTTTAGACTGGGACTGGCCGGATGAATGCCCAGAGATTGTCGGCCCATCCATCTGACCCGTGCTGAAACGCAATCCGGCTCAACCCGGTCACGTCAATCGAGTCTTCGGTGGCCAAATAACGTGAGATTCCACCCTACTGAGGGAGACTGGGAACCACCTGGGTGGTGGGAAGAGCGAATAGGTATCCCCGGCTCGCGGTATTTGCGACCGCAAAGAGCGTATGATTGACCAGCACAGGCCCGCGCACATTGCTGGCCTGCAATAGGGCGACATGGCCGAGCAGATGCCCTTGATGGCTTAAACAATACACGGTGCCGTGCAGATTGATGAAGTACAGCCGCTTCGGCGTCACCACCGGCGGCTTTTTCACCGGAGCTTGCGCATTATATTGCCAGAGGATATGCCCGGTGCTGGCATTCACGGCGCTGACGATTCCGTTTAAGGCGTTGCCCACGTACACGGTGTTATTAACCACAGTCGGGGTGCCCGTGGCCTTTAAGAACGGGATACGGCCGGTCGTCAGCACCGTGGACCAGATCGCTTGGCCATTGGTTGCATTGAGCGCATATAAACCAGCCTGCCGATCCGGAACGGTGTTCGCAATCGAATCCCCTGGAGGAACGGTGACCGCAGCGGTGTAGAGACGTCCATGGGCGTAGGCGATGGTCGTGTCATCGACCCCTTCTTCGGCATGAGGAATCGGGGCAATCCAAGCCATTTTGTGCGTGTTCAGATTCACCGCCATGACCGTGTAAGGATCTGCTCCACCCACGTACAGCATGTGACCCACGATCCGTGGCGAGGAGCGACTGACATACGAAGGCAGAGCTAGAGTCCATAATGGCTGCCCAGTGGTCGCATTCAAAACGTACAACTTGCGCCCTCCAGTCACTTCGTAGAGGGTGTGTCCGACCATGGTGGGCGGAGGCTGGGCGGCCCCCGTGGTAGAGTCGTTCCATAACGGATGCCCCGTGGTTGCGTTAAACGCCCAAAGTCCGCTCACCCCGGTCCCACGAATCAGGGTGTGCGTTCCCGGAAGGTCACGAAACTGAATATTGCCCACACCGACAACCACCTCGTGATCTTGCACCACGGGCTCTGCAAACGCTTCATTGGGCAATTGATGCTGCCATAGAATCTGACCGGTATTGGCCGCAATGGCCCAGACGGTCCCTTGATGCGATCCAGCCGCACTATGAACATCGCCGGAGGTGAGATAAATCACCCCATCGACGATCGGTGTATCACTGGACAGCTTGTACGGGAACCGATCCATCCACCAAGGGCCTGAGCCCAACCACGGCACCTGAGAAGGCAAAAAGGCTCCATTGTTGGTCAGGTTTTGGTGGCCGGTGGCCCAAGCGGTGGGGGTGGGTCCCACGGAAGCGGATGACCGAACGAAAGGGCTGGGCCCCGCAACGGTCGATTGGGCCCATGCGGGGCCGGTGGTACTGAGAACCCCGGCTATCAGGAAGGTAGCACAGCCCAGACGCACTGCCATCTGGGCTTTCAGTGGTCGGCTTATGGAGCCTAAAGCCTTGGGGACGTTTCGAGGCGGGATTTCCATGGGTAAGACTCCTTTCTTCTCATCAAATCGTGGTGGCACCTCTGGTCGATTCCCTCACACGGCCCCTCATCTGACGGCCTCGCCCTCGGACGAGAAAGGCTTAGGGCCCCCCGTCGTCAGAGATTGTTCCTCCTGACGATGCCGATCGGTCGTGGAGTGGGCTGGAGTTGTACACACGGGTTCGTTCGACCCTGGGGGCGGTTCGGGCTGCAACCTCCTGAGCATTCCACGGGGAAAAATCGAGGGACGGCAGGAGGTGTTGCAAACGCGCGATATCGTCCGAATAATAGGCGTCGAGATACGCCCGATCCGCAGAAGACATCGAGATGGGACTCAAATTCATCCGGTCGATAGCTTGTCGGACGCGCGTTCTCCACCGAGGAGGGATCTGCTGCCGCAACCATTTGAGCCCCGGGCTCGCGTGGTTGAGCCATTGATGGAGTCGATTCCACCGCGGAATGCCGCCGACATTGACCGAATGGAATGCCGGGACAAACTCGTCGTTCACCCCCAGGAACTGACAGATCTGACGATAGGTCTTCGCGGGATCATCGCGCAGAGTCTCATAGAGCCAGACGCCCACATTTTCTCGCCCAAACTCCGTGAGATAGGCTTTCACGGCCTCATAATAGCATCCGCGAGCCTTGTGGGCCCAAATCCTGCGCCACCCTGCCGCCATCCGCCGATCTTCGGCCTCGAGCGATTCCCGAAAGGTCAACGATTCGCGCCCGTCCCGCACCAAATGGACATATTCTGAAAATGCTCGGGCCGTCGGATGGCGCAGGAGAATGATAATTTTCGCCTGAGGAATCAAGGCATGAATCCGGGGAATGGCCTCACGATAGCAATCGAGATAAGAAGGCGAGGCTTCCCCGCGGACGGACACCGACCCCGACTGAGCAAACAGGGCGCGATACGCTTCCAGAGTGGTCACCATCGGTGGGTTAAATTGCTCATCGCCCGGTCCGGTAAAAGGGGGCTGCAGTCCCGAAAAGAAATGCGGTTCCTTGACCGCTGCCATGAAGATTTCGGGATGTTGGCGCAGCCAATCGTACACGGCCGTGGTTCCGGATTTGGCTGCTCCCACGACTAAAAACGTCGGTAACGTGTCGTCGATTGTGCTCATTCGATGCCTCCTGGATGACGAATAGACCGCTGGCGATTCCCGGGGCGAGGAATGACCGCGAGATATCCGGTCTGTGCGGTATTGCCGGTCAGGGCAATGCTCCCGCCATCAATGATCGGGCCGTAGGTATTAACCCAATGTCCCAGATGGATGCGGTTGAGCATCTTCCCCTGAAGCGACAGGGTCACGAGATCCCCGGTTTTGGTCAGGACTTCGACCCGGTCATCCATCACGGCGGGGGGCCGAGTCACAGGGGCGCCGACGTGAATCGACCAGAGCAGGGTGCCGGATTGCAGGGACACGGCGACCACCCGCCCATTGAGGGCATTGCCGGTATAGACGACTCCGGCATTCACGGTTGGAGTGCCCGTCGCCTTGAACTGCGGAGCCGGCCCATCGGCAAGCGTTCGGGACCAGACCGTGGCCCCGGTGGTCGGATTTAAGGCATACAATGTCGCCGCATCGCGGCGCCTGTCGGAAGCGTTCCTTGACGGCTTGGTTAAGGCGGCCGTAATTATACTGCGCGCGGGTCATAGTTTTCGTTTTTGGGAGAACGCCATCGTGTTAGAAAACCATTATGCAGCAAGGTGTTGAGACGCCCACAGCCTTGGCATCAAATCGTCAAATTTGACCCGCGCGCAGTATAACCGATCCGGCGTCACCGCCATCGGCGTATCGTCGAGTCCTTGGATCGCCTCCGGGAGGGGGCGGTCCCAAGCGAGGGTATGCGTCTTCAGATTGACGGCTAGGACGCCAAGGGGGCCCGCCCCGCCCATATAGGCGTAGTGGCCAAGCACTCGTGGGCTCGACCGACTGACGTAATGTCCCAGATCGATGGACCAATCCACGTGCCCCGTTTGCAGGCTCAGCGCATAGAACCGACGATTCCCGCTGGCCAAATAGACGGTGTGGCCAACCACCGTCGCTGGGGCCTGATCGGCCCCCGTCGTAGGCAGGGTCCAGAGCGGTTCACCGGTAGTGGCATTATAGGCATAGAGGCCACTCGGCCCCACTCCACGGACCATGCCCGGCGTGGTGGCGGGACTTGACGACCGTCGGGCAAACACCGCATTGCCTACCCCTACCAAGAGTCGGTGATTCGCCACAATCGGTGCAGCAAAAACACTGTTGGGGGTCTGGAGTGACCATTGGAGCCGCCCATCGCCAGGATTCAGTGCCCAAACGAACCCCGGATGGGCCCGATGGCGTGGCCCCGTCACAAATCCGCCCGCGACATACAGATGGTCCCCCACCCACACTGGTGCACTGTTAGCCAAGGCAGGCAATGCGACCAAATAATCCGGGCTGTTGGCAGGGAAGCCCGGATCAAAGACCGAATTATTGGTTAGACTGTCGTGATCGCTCGGCCAGGCTGAGGGTGAAGGGGTCCACGGCTCGGTGCTCTTCACGTAGACGCGCCCAGACTGCGAAGGCGGATTGCGACGATCAGAGGTGCCTTGAATCAGGAGGACCGTTGTGGCTACCATCACGACACTAACCCGGATGAATTTTTGCATAGCGGCAACGGTCCTCCTTATATCATAAAGGTTCGCAAAACGCGGGCGCGCTGTGACCTAAAATCGCCTGAATGCAGGCTGAAGGTTTCCTGAAATGCACGCATTTTCCGATGGCAGCGGCTGCTTTAAATCCTGAAGAGACTTGCGCGTGGTCTTAGAATGTTTTCGTGAGAAGTGTGGTCATCCGTTTGGACCACTGCGTTTCGAGTCGTTGGACCTTGACGCTCGAGAGGTGATGGGCGGTTTCCACGGATTGGATCTGGGCCGCATAGGCCCCATCGAGAGCAGCCGTCAGGCCAGCCACCGATTTCCCGGAAGTGCTCTCGGCTGCGACCAGGGCGCTCAAACTTTGACCGTGATGAAGCGCCGCGAGCAAAGCGGTGGAGGACA
>JAMCVM010000051.1 GCA_023475835.1 Bacillota bacterium
TTTTCCATTATGGCCGAGAACGGCTTTGGTGTTCACCCCGACCCGAGCCCACTTTTCCAACGGGAAACCCCACGGTTTCTAACGGTGTCTGTTCCGGGACAAAGGCTGGGTATCAGTCGATGTGCAAGAGCCCGGTCTCCGAGGTTTGTCCACTCCCCCAGGTGGAGGCGGCCACTCATACGATCCCATTATTGATTATTTCACAGTGCCTTGCAGCGATCCAGGCCTGTATGCGAGAATTTGTTTTGCACATTCTCGAACGTGGTACCCACAGGCACTTTCAAATTACGTTCTTCAGAGCTGATTTTTTCTGATGTCGGTTGGGTGCAAATATTACTGAAATCATATGCTGGACATCCTCGATTATTTGTGAAAATCCTTCTGGCGTTTGATCCAAGGCAGCGACCGTTGGGTTAACGCTTTATTGAAATTCAAAGCCCCCTAGCCACCTGTCTGAGTTACGCTTTATTCATCGAACCATCCAATGGTCGGCTTGATCGATTTGCTTGCGATAGAAAATAGAGAGAGAATGGTAACAGAAAGTAAATGTAGCAAAGGCGGCCATCGAATACGATACAAGAAGAGTCCCCTTCTTTTTCATGGGTGCAATCCGGTGGTGCTCGGCGGTAATGTAGGCCCGAGATGTTGTGTGCTCAAGGGGGACCCAGATTTAATCCTCGGCCGGGAAGTACCGCAATTCGGGGGCAGGGATTCGCAACTCGATTGTCGAAGACTTATTTTCCCGAAACTACTGGGCCTCAAGCGGGGGCTTGGTCAACGTAGTCTTGGCTCGTACGAAGGACCGATCGCTATGGCATTGAAACAACGCACCGAAAAACCTTCAAAATTCTGGCCAATCGGCCGCGTCTCTCCTTGGTGGGCGGCCGGGGTGGCTGGAGCTGGGGTGATCTATTTTTTCGGTCTGGGACCCGTGTTGACGTTGGTGAATGCGTTGCCCCACTTAGAAAGCTTGGATCATACAGTTCGAGGCGATCTCGCGGATAAGCGATATTCTCAACTGATGGCGCAGTTGCCAACGACCACCAAAATAGTCGTCGGAGCGCACGGAGCCCTCGATCGTTTGAGTTATTTGGCCTGGATTCCCGGAGTGGGACCAAGCTTCGGTGACATGAAACATCTGGCCGATGCGGGATATGACTTAGTGCTGGCTGCCAATGATGTGGCTCCAGCACTCCGCCCTATTTTAAACCGACGAGAGTCTCATACCAAAACGGCAGGATTGGAAAATGTGTTGGCACATTTGCCTAGTCTTTGGGCTGGGCTCAGTCGGGCCTTGCCAAACGTTCGGGCAGCCGACCGGGCGCTTGCAGCCGTAAACTTTGCAACGTTGCCCAAACGCTTAGATGCTATGTCTTCGGTTGAACGTTATCGCCCCGAGATTGCCATGGGTACCAGTATTTTAGGGGCCATGGTAAAGAACCGGGGGTTGGTGAGTCAGATGCTGGGCATTCCTCATCCCGCCCGCTATCTTCTAATTTTAGAAAATAGCGGGGAACTGCGCGCGGGCGGAGGATTCATTACCGCCTATGGATATTTAAATTTGAAAGATGGGGTGCTGGAACACGCCCACGTGCAAGCGATTTCCGTGCTTCAGCGTAAGATTCAGTATCATCCACCGACCCCTTGGCCGATTAATAATTTTTGGCCGAAGTTGACCTATTGGGGCGTACGCGATGCCGCCATTTTGCCCAATATGCCGACTAATGCACGCGTGATCGAGCGTTTTTATGATTCGGTACCTCACCATCTTCCCATTGATGGGGTAGTGTTTGTGGACAATTGGCTGGCTGATAGTTTGATTGAAAAGACCGGAACTCTTCATTTGGGAACGTCGTATGGCAACCAACGGATTACAGCTGCACATGCCAATGAGGCGATGGAATATGTGGCTCAGCGTTTGGGCACGACTCAAGCGAAGAGCAAGGCATTTTTAGGAACTCTGCTCAATGAACTGCGCGTCCGATTTTTGCACGCTTCGGGGAGTAAGTTGGTCGGCCTCTTGTCCACTTTGGAAGCGGGAGTCGCTGAGAGTCACATGACCGTGTACTTTAACAACCCGGCTCAAGAACGTTTAGCAGTGCGTTGGGGAGCATCGGGCGAGGTGCCGCGTACGGTTGACGGTGACTATCTGTCTGTCGTTAATGATAATCTCGGAGCGCATAAGGATAATTTTTTCTTACAAACCAGCATCACTACCACGCTCCAACCCCTCGCCAACGGACGGATTGAAGAAACCACCAAGATTCACTGGACGATGCCAGCGGTGGCCCATGGATGGCTGGTCGTACCCTATACCGGTTGGAATGACGTTTATGTTCCCAAGGGCTCTCATCTGATTTCGGCCACGGTGATGCCAGGGAGCAAGATTCGGGTCGGAGTAAATCAAAGCATGAATAAAACGGTGTTTGGGATGCGTCTGGATATCCCCGCTAGAACGTCACTGAGCGTGCCTCCCACCACCGCAAACGAAACCATCGTCTATACTTTGCCCAAAGGCACGAATCCGCGCAAGATTTTGATTCAAAAGCAACCGGGAGTTTTTGGTCAGACGGTGACGGTGAACGACGGCACATTGCACACCACCTATTACCAAACGCGGACGCTGCATCTGACTTTGCCTTAGGGATTCGCCTATGGGTGACGTCAATGACCCCCACCTGAGTCTTCGGCCCGAGGTGGCGGCTTAAAAAGAGACTTTTCCGACGCAAGCATTGCACGAGAGTGCAGGGACGTGTCCCTGCCGCGGCTTTGCAGGACCCATGCCACGGAATCCTGCCCAAGTTCCGCGATCCAAAGGGGCGTGAGGTTCTGTGTCCGGTTCAGCGCTGGCGGAACGACGCAGCCTGCGAACGTATGATCGATGAGACGTGGCGTGGGCCACACCCACTTCGCCAGCAGGAAGAGTATCTTCAATGCGCATGGCCGTCGTTTCGATTCACGGAAAACCCCTGAGTCCGGCGACTCCTGCGAAAGTGCGCAAACGGATCCAAAGCGGGGGCGCTCAGCCCCGGCGAGACCCGTTGGGCACATTTTACCTTCAGCTCACGACTCCCACCGAAAAGACGATTCCCCACGAGACTGCAGTCGGAATCGATCCCGGCAAGTTGTACTCCGGCATCGGGGCCCAAACCTTTAAGGCGACCCTCTGGTTGGGACACCTGGTGTTATCGTTTCCGGGGGTCAAAAAAGGCACGAAAACCCGGACGCCCTTACGCCGGGTGCGTCGTTATCGCACCCCTCCCCCAGCGCCCGTGCGCCTTCTGCACCGGACCCGGCATAAGATCCGCCCAGTATTCAAGCCAACCGCGGCCTCGAATGGCGGGTGCTGCAGGGACGCCGCAAGATTGATCCCATGACCCATGTGGGGTATGAAGTCGTCAAAGCCCGGGGGAATTCCTCTGGAATTTAGGTCCCGATCCTTAGTCTTCCAACGCCGCCGGAATGTCCTCTTCGATGGCGGGTGAAACTTGGTCTTGGGGTAAGGCCTCGACGTTTCGGAGTCGGCGTTCAATCGCCCGAGACCGCACAGATGCACTATCAATCGTGTGGCTAGCTTCCTGTAGCTTCTTTTGGGTCTTTTCCAGGATATCGCCGAACTTGCCAAATTCGGCCTTGACCCCCCCTAACAGTTTCCAGACTTCACTCGACCGCTGTTCGATGGCAAGAGTGCGAAACCCCATTTGAAAACTATTTAAGATGGCACTAATGGTCGTTGGTCCAGTGACGATAATATGGTATTCGCGCTGCAACTCCTCCCATAGGCCCGTTCGGCGAAGGACCTCGGCATACAGACTTTCAATGGGGAGAAACATCAAGGCAAAATCGGTGGTTTCGGGAGGATGGATATACTTGTCGCGGATGCTTTTCGCCTCCGTGCGTATGCGCTGTTCTAAAAGACGGGCGGCCACGGCCGCATCTTCGAGGTCTCCTTGATCCTCGGCAGCTAGGAGACGCTGATAGTCCTCTAGTGGAAATTTGGCATCGATGGGTAGCCATACGGGTTCATCCTTCAGGCTTTGCCCCGGAAGTCGGATGGCGAAATCAACTCGTTCTAACGATTTAGAGGAGACCGCCACGTTTTTTTGATATTGGTCATGGCTCAAAGTCTGGACGAGGAGGCTATCGAGTTGAATTTCGCCTAACGTGCCTCGCGTTTTGACGTTGGTTAACACCTTTTTGAGGTCGCCGACCCCGGAAGCCAGCGTCTGCATTTCGCCCAACCCACGTTGAACTTGTTCTAAGCGCTCGCTGACCATCTTGAATGATTCGCCTAGTCGCTGTTCTAATGTCTGATGCAACTTCTCGTCGACGGTCGCTCGCATCTGTTCGAGTTTGGTTGTCGTGTCCTGCTGAATTTCGCCCAGTTTAGTCTCTACTGTTTGACGCACTCTGTCCAATTTCTGCTCGTTCATCGTAGTCAGTTGCGCTAACTGCTGTTGAAACGAATCAAGGACTGATTTTTGCTGTAAGGATGCTTCGTTCACTGCAGTTACGGTATGAAGGTCATGAGCGGACTGAAAGTTGATTTGTTCTTGGGCAAAGGCGGTGAATCTTTGAGCCTGTGCTTCGCCGATGCGAATGAGGTTGTCAGCGGTTGCTTTTTGAGTTTGACTTACACTCTGCAATTGGGTTTCGATAGACCGACCGACCGTCTCCGACCAGCCTCTAAAGTTTGAGGAAATTTCCTCCCGAGCCATTTGCGCGGTGGCCATCGATTCCTTTCGCGCTTCCGCCAGAGATTCTCGAACCGTAGTGGCTAGTTGTTCCTGTCCTCTCTCCAATGCCGCCTGTTGGGCCTGAATCGCCTCTTTTACTTGGCCTGAGAGTCGGCCCATGATCAGTAGTCCGATCACGACCAGATTACATAGCAAAGATATCGAAACCAATACGTCAAGTAACATCGGCAATCCTTCTTCCTACGTTCGCCGCATCGCGCTCGAGACTCGCGCAGAGAACGCCATAGATATCAACGCCTTGATGCCATTTTGTGGGGAATTCTGGTGGCTGTCTAGAGGATCGTTGAAACCCAGTGAAGATTCGAGGAAACATCGGGCACTCTGATTGCACAAAGTTCAGGGGGGCTGATCTTGTTGTCGATACCACTCGTGCGATAGGGGTTTTCGTCGGCTCTCCGTCACGCTGCAAAAACAAACCCGTATAGCCTGGAGTAACCAAAGGAGAAGTTGCAATTGCTAGTGCTCGCCACCCTTTTGACACGAGATAATGCTTTTGGCATTGTCGAAACTATTCGGCGCTGTTCTTAGTTACGAGTTGAGCCGTAGAAGGTCGATATATCCTTCTGAGAGTTAATAGTGAGCCTCTGAATGAAGGACATGGAACACGGCTGGCAGCAAGGCTTTTCAGGTCGCGCCGCGGCCCTTGCGAAAGACCAGTGGTGAAAGATGGTCATGGGCGCCGGGCGCGCGGCCTGGAAAGAGCAAACCCTCTCAGATGGTCTTAGAAATATCCAGATGGTCAGGTTTGGGCGCAGTTTTTCTCTACGTCTAATGCGCAGGAGAGCACGAAAAGGCGGAACTGTGCAGTCGCCTTTTCGTGCTCCATAGCACTGAAAGGTCCAAGAACCGCGATCGGATCAGGCTGGACCATCTACTCCATAATGCGGAACCAGTCCCAATTCTTGGGCATAGGTGTACGACACCGTACTGGTGGAAACATTGCTTGTGTTATCGATTAGATACTGCTGTGCGGCCTTAATCGAAACGTTGTTGAAAAAGACGTCACTTACCGGGGCATAAGGCAGCCCATTGATGCGGATGGCCTCGCCAGCATAGTCGCAAACGAAATTGTTGAAGTAGATATTTTGAAACTGAGGCACATTGGTCAGCGTAGTCAACGATCCGGTTGCGGGGCTTTGATTATTGTAGTCGGAGTTAAAGGTGATAGCGTAGTCCTGGATGTTCTGCATGTGAATGTTGTTCAGGTAGACATCTTGAACTAGGCCTCCACGCCCGACCGCACTTTTGAACCGAATGCCATCTTCGGTGCCGATCATGTTGACGTTATTAACATACACATCTTTGACTCCACCGTCGGTGTAGCTACCGACCGCAAACCCGCCATGCGCATTGTAGATGGTCGAATCCTGAATCACGATGTTATTGACCGTATCGGGTTGGCTTCCGGGACTGGCGTTGAGGACAATGCCGTCATCGCCGGTGTTGATCGTGTCGTCGTACATCAAGAAATCGTGATCGGAAGCGACGTCAACTCCCACGGTATTCACGGAATACCAGGTGTTGAGTACCTTGGTGTGACTGACGATGACATTGCTGGAGAAATTTATGTACATCGCCTCGGAAGGTGAGTTTTCAAACGTGGGACCGTTGATGAGGATGTTTTTAGAGTTGAGCACAAGCACCATAAATGGAATGAGGTTTTGATCTTGTTCAATTTGAGCCGATGGGTACCAGGTCTGGTTATTCACCACTCCGCCAGATTGGAGTAGCGTCTGCCACTGCCGGTTGGTTAGTTGGAATTCTTTCACCGGGTTCCAGGTATTGCCGCTGCCATTGAAAATACCGCTTCCAGTAATGGCGATGTTGCTGAGCCCCACTGCGTATATCGGCGCCTGGTAAGTTTTCTGCCCAAACTGGGTGATCAGGGGGTAGGCGTCGTGATTGGCCGTGAATTCTACCACTGCACCGTTATCGGTGTGTAAATTGACGTTGCTCTGCATGACGATGGAGCCTGTCACCCAAAGCCCGGCAGGGATGACGACTTCTCCGCCTCCGCTCTTGGAAGCATCGGCAATCGCCGTGTTAATTGCCGTGGTGTTAGCTGCGATGGCCATAGGGCTGAGGTTGTTCGCCTCGGCGCCATATTGAGTAATAGTAAAGACTTTCGGTGCTATTTGTGGTGGTGTGATATCGGGACTGGCGAACGGCAACTGGCTTAGATAGGGGGAAACGGTATTGGGACCAGGTAGTGGAGTGGGCGGTGGCATAGGCACCGGAGTGGTGGGCGAAGGAGTCGCCGGCGGAGAACCGGGGACGATCGGCGCCGCGGAAAACGCGGTAGTGGCGGCGAGTAAAGCTGCCGATGCCAGGACCAGCTTGCCTTTGTGCCAGAACGAGGCCATGGTTGAGTAGATCATTATCGAAGATACCTCCCAAAGTTAAGTTTAGAAAATAACAACGTTGGTACTAGAGTGCAAAAAACAATCGGTAGCTAAACCATTGAGTGGCCTTAAGGCAACTCAAAAAAGGCCAAACTGCTTAGCGAAAGCCATCCTGTTCTAGGATTTTTGCCAACTACATTGGAAGAATCGGAACGCTATGAGATGATCGCAAATAGGCACTACATTACTAAAATAATACGATGGTTCTATCAAGTCAATTCCAACGTTGTTTTTATTGATTTTTTGTCGAAGGCTAGAAAATTGATCTGGGCTCAAGATGCGCAATGATCCCCATTTCATGGGGCTGCTTCAAGCGTAGGTACCAGTTTATTCAGACCGATGAACACGGGTCCCATTTTTATTTTTAAGTGAAGTCCCATAGATTGTGGCGCCGGTGAATGGTTTTTAATTCCGATCCCGCCTGTGGTGATGGGGGGCTTGAAGGAGCGATGGGTGAGAATTCGGGATCCCTAAAACGGTAGGATGGATTGGCACGGTGTTCAGTTCCCGTCCCGGGTAGGCTCCGGAAAGAGGACGGGCTGCGCGGGTACTCGTGCATTCGACGCTCCTTTGGGTCTGGCCGCGAAAAGTGTTAGCCAGCGCGCTGGCTAACACCAAATCCGAAGGGCGTTCCTCCATATCTTAGGATATGAAGCCGTCTTCCGCTCGGGGGTAGACGAACAGAAGAAAGCAGGTTCAGCCTTCAGCCGGTCCGCTAGCGAGACGGGCGCGACGACCCGGCCGAAGCTGGAGTAGATGCCCGGGACGGAATGCGAGTGGACATCTCCACCTTAAGCGAACGATTCTGTTGTTAATAGGGGAGATGGAGGAGATGGAGGCGATCTTCCATGGCGACGATTTCCGTCTCCGAACCTGTCGCGGTCATCGTTCCGTTCGGTTGAAGCCTAACGGTGCTTTAGTGGCTGAGAACAATCGCCAGCGATATGACGATGATCATTCCCAAATACAAAAAGTCCGAAAAACGCACCGGGGTGTCGAGATAATAGGTGCGAGCTTTGGGATTTAGGCTGGCCCGACCCCGAAATCCTCGACTTTCCATGGCGACTGCCACGCGTTCTCCGATGCGAATCGCTTGCGTAAGCAGGGGGAGCGCGTAGGTGACCACTCGGGTAATCCGTGCTCGTCGGACATCCTTGCCGCGGAGCAGGCGCGCTTGCCGGATTTTTCGCCACTCTTCTTCAAACAGGGGGAAGACGCGAATGCCGGCCAAGCTGCCATAGCTAAACCGGGGAGGGATGTGAAAGTTTTGGGTCAAACTGACCACGAGTTGGCTGACGTCTGTGGTGGAAACATAAAGCACGCCAAAGGTGACTGAGGCCAGCATGCGAAACGCCAAGACCAACCCGTTGTGAAATCCGGTCCAACTTAATACAAACCAGAGCAAATGAAAGGTTGGCGTGCCTGGGGCCACTCGAGAATATGCGGTCAGAGTCCAAGTATAGGCGGCGAAAAACCCGACGAACGGCAGCATGCGTTTTACCACTTGACCGACACTAAGACGCGCGCCGAAAAATAGCAAGAGTGTGGGTAACAGAGCCAGGAGTGCGCCTTGCCAGACGCGACTCGCCATCATCGCCAGCCCCATTGCGGTGATGGTAGTGATAAGCTTCCAGCCCGGATTTAACCGCCCTAGTGGAGATTCAGCTTGTCGGCGATCCACTTGAATGAAGCGTGGCTGGCCAGTCGCGACTTGCCTGGTGTCGTCTGGTGCGTGGTCGCGATGCACCAGGAGATTGGCAGTGGCCATGCGCTCGCTGTCAGCGAAGAGTGCTGTTGGCGGTCCATCAAAGGTTATGCGACCAGCCACTAACACGATGACTCGTGTGGCATACTGCCATACAAGGTCCATATCGTGGGTGGTAATGACTACGGCTTTGCCAGCGGTTTGCAGGGCCTGAAGGGCTTCCATGATTTGACGCTCGGTTCTTTGGTCCTGTCCAAAAGTAGGCTCATCGAGAAGATATGCATCGTGGGGATCGCGAATCATGACGGCTACGGAAAGACGCCGCTTTTGTCCCTGACTTAATCCGAAAGGGCTCTGGGATTCCAGGCCCTGAAGTGAAAATTTTTGCAATAAGGCGTTCACGTCATCGGGAATGGCCCCTTCGACATAGCGATTGGCCAGTTCATCCCCGACGCGTTCAAAGATGAATTGATGTTCAGGATTTTGAAACCCAAACGCGATGGGAACAGGAACGTCTGTTCTCGAAGATGGTCGGTGCACTTGGCCCATAGTCGGTGTGCGAATGCCTGCCAGAACGCTTAGTAGGGTGGATTTGCCCGAGCCGTTGGGGCCGACGATAGCGACCATCTCTTTGGCGTTGATAGTGAGAGAGATGTCTTCAATCGCCATGTTAGGACGCTCACCTTGACGGACCAATCGCTTTTGCAACCGCGGAGGCACATAACTGAACGAGACGCTTTCGGCACTCAGAATAATGTTATCCTCTTGCCCCCGAGGGTGGGGGCTGACAGGGGGGGGGCAGGCTCGAGGGGTCAAAGCCGGCTCGCATTCTCCTAGGAACGAGACCTTGGGCTATCAGCCACGACCACTCCTCGGCGATCACGGTAGACGTATCGCCACTGCGGTGAATTCGCCCGTGGTGGTCGAATATCAACAGGTGGGGGAGGAGATCGAGCAAGTGTTCAAATTTGTGTTCCACGACCAAGATGGTCCTTTGCTCCCCAATCAGCGATTCGATTTGGGAAAAAACCTGACTCGTGGACTGCGGATCCAGATTGGCCGTAGGTTCGTCAAAGATGAGGAGTTGAGGCTCTGGAGCCAGACCGGCAGCGAGTGCCAACTTTTGCTGCATCCCCCCCGACAATGCATAATTTGGGGCTCCAGGATCGATGAAGAGGCCGGCCGTGCCCAAGGCACGGCCGATCTTTTGGTCCATCAACTGAGGGTCGGTGGCAATGTTTTCCAGACCAAAGGCGACTTCTTGGCCAACCGTGAGTTGGCAAAACTGGGACTCAGGATCTTGAAACACGAAACCGATCGCTCCTGGATGGTTGAGTTCCGCGGAACGTTCGATCTGACCGACCACACTAGCCTCAACCGATTGCGGAATGAGTCCGGCGACGACCATAGCTAGAGTAGACTTTCCCGAACCACTAGGGCCGATGACCAGGACGGCCTGATGTGGTTCTAAACTAAAATCGACATTGGATAACGCTTGGGTAGCCGAGCCCGGATAGGTAACCGACACCCCCGACAACCGAATGAGGGGGTCAATGGGCGCCGAATTTCTGAGTGCGGTACTCATCGGGTGTCGGCCGACGTACGCGAGATTTCAAAATTGCGCAAGACCCCGGTGCGTTTGACGGCGTCGCCCACCCACTTAGACAATAGACCGGCCAAAATGGCACCGCTAATCATACTGACGACAAAATAACCGACTTGGACCGTGGCGGTGTAATCGTTGACGCCATAATAAAAATAGGAATACACGAAATTACCCACCGCGCCCATCGCGGTAGCGAACAGCATCCAGGGTAGGCTATAGCGTCGGTATCCGCCAGCCGCGAAGGCGAGTTCGATGGTTAAGCCTTGGGCGATGCCGATGGTAAACGCTTGGATGCCGTAAGGACTGCCTAGGGCAAATTCCACGAAGCCACCAATCGACTCCGCCAACAGCGCAGCCCCGGGGCGACGAATGATATAAGGGACGATCCCGCCTGCAATCCACCAAAGCCCGTTGAATCCTGCGGCCGCGACTGGACTAATGCTTGAGGGCATAAATTTATACAGCAAATCCCAGGCTAAATAAATCGCACCACAGGCGGTAGCTAAAACTGCGGTGACAACAATATCGCGTAACTTCCATTGAGATTGCATCAATCTCACCCTCCTCAGTTGGCAAAAAGGGTGAGGGGTGTAATAGACAGAAAATCCTCGCTGCGCAAAAACGCAAACGAGGCTGAACTCCCGTCTTGGCACTTTCCTCCCGCTGGTATTACCCAGATCGAGTTGAAAGGGTTAGTGGTCGCAGAACCACTTCTCAGCCTGTTGGCACCCCTAGCACCGTAAAAAGCCATCAGTTTCGTTATTAGTATAGCAGACTTTCGACTGCCTAGAACAGATCCTTGCCTTCTCAGCAAGGTCCCGTCAAAGTCCTGCAAACTCCTGTAATTTCGCCATTTTTTAAGGGAGTGGACATTTTCCGATCGATCGGCTCTTACACATCGACTGATGGACGCCCACAACGGGTTGTTGTTTGTTTCAGATAGAAGCATTGGGAGGGTATATATCTAAGGCCGAACGGCACCACACCGACCAGAAACCTTCCTGCGCTACCAAAGTAACCTATTAGTCGGCACCCATATCAGTCGGTGCGTAAGAGCCGATCGATCGGTTATAGTGAACCTCTATCAGGAAAATTACGGACGAGATGATGGCCTTTGGTTTCCGTAGCCAGGGCTCGTTCGAATGGAGGCGCTTTGGCGTTATGGTCGATTTCAATGCGCTGAATTGGGCTGGGCCTTCCGGTCTCCGGGACCGACTTTCGGTCTTGATTGACCCTCGTCAGAGGCGAGGCATCCGTTTCCCCTTAGAGGAAATTCTCCTATTGGCGATGGCCGCCGTATTGGCGGGCAAGCGGTCGTATATCGCTATCAGCGATTGGATTCAGGATTTGACCCCCGAATACCGCGACCCGTTCGGTTGTCGCCCCTGGGGATCCACGGTTAAGGTTCCCAGTGAACCGACCATCCGCCGGACGTTGCCGAGCATCGATCGCGAGGCCTTTGACGCCGTGCTCAATGCGTGGTTAACCGAAGAATCTCAGCGACACGACAACGCCATTGCCGTGGATGGCAAAGCCGTACGAGGCTCCGGGCACGGCCGCCGAAAGCGGCCGGTGCAATTACTCGCTGCTTTGGGGCATGCGACTGGGCAAGTCCTCGGACTAGTCGATGTCGACAGTAAAACCAACGCAATCCCCAAAATTAAAGATTGGCTCGATCCCTTAGACATTACGGACAAGATCGTCACCATGGATGCGCTCCACACCCAAGTCGTGTGAGCCCGGTATCTCGTCGAAGACCAACACGCCCGTTCCATCATGGAAGTCAAAAAGAACCCAACCCAGCTGATACGAAGCTATCGCGGCAGTGCCCGTGGAAGACTATTCCCGGCCGATGGTTACCCTCAATCAAGGGCATCATCGCATCGAACAACGGGTCGTGCGGACGTCGACCGTGCTCAATACGGATCTGGACTGGCCCTATGTGGGCCAGATCTTTCG
>JAMCVM010000033.1 GCA_023475835.1 Bacillota bacterium
CGATTCCTGATGGGGGGACCTAGTGGCCACCGGGGAGCGGAATGTTTTTTCGGCCCTTGACGAATTCTTCATCGAGTGCAACGCCGTACTGGGGTCCACAGGCCTGCCCGCAGGACCGCTTTGCTGGTTTTCACGATGAAAAATGATGGGTGTTATCCCTATTGGTATGACCAATGGCAATGCAGTACAATCGACTTGGCGGACTTGTCCATCGGGGCTTTCTGAGCCGGGAATCAGGGGAATGGATTGGGCCCAAACATCCTGGCTGTGGGGCGTTTGCCGCTAGCTTGAACTGGAAATTGAGTGTTCAAGCCAATGGAGTCAATCTACTCGAAATTTACGGGATGACGGCAAAGGAAGCGAAATCATGGCATCGGACCACGAGTATCTCAGTCTACGCATTTCTGCCGATGAACTGACACGATGGATCGATCAGATGTTTACAGCCATCGGTGTGCCCCAAGCGGATGGTCAGATTGTGGCGCATGTTCTGGTAGAAGCGGATTTGTGCGGCAAACATACCCACGGCGTCAGTCGACTCCCGCTTTATGTGGAACGCATTGAAAGAGGCCTGATGATGGCAGAGGCCGCGGTCGAATATGAGACCAGTGGAACGGCTGTCATTCAGCGGATGAATGGAGGCAACGGGTTGGGCCCGGTAGTGGCCTGGAAAGCGACCGAGCACGTCATCGCTGAGGCGAAACGTTACGGCATGGCGGCAGTGGCCGTTCATCACTCGAATCACTGTGGGGCCATGTCTGTCTACTGCAGCTATGCTGCAGCCCATGGGATGATTCTCTTGGCGTTGACTAATAGTCCTCCGGGCATCGCGCCGGTGGGAGGCCGTGAGGCGTTTTTGGGAACCAACCCCATCGCCTGGGGTTTTCCCCGAGGAAAAGAGTCACCACCGCTAGTGATTGACCTGGCTACGTCGGTTGTGGCGAGGGGAAATATTATCGAAGCGGCACGTCGGCACGAGCCCATTCCCTTGGGTTGGGCGCTAGACCAAAAGGGCAATCCGACCACCGACGCCCAAATGGCTTTGGCCGGAGCGGTTCTCCCGATGGCCGGAATCAAAGGCTATGCCTTGGCACTGTCTGTCGAAATCCTGAGCGGAGTCCTGTCGGGGGCCGGAGTCGGCCCCGGGGTCAAAAACCCGTATACCGATTTTTCTGGCCCCAGCAACGTGGGCCATTTCTTTCTAGCCATCGACCCCGCAGCGATCGCTACTGAGGGGGTATTTGAGGACCATCTCTTGGCCATGGAAGCCGATTTGAGGGAAGTTCCGCCAGCGGTTGGGGGGCCGGTCGTCATTCCCGGCGACCGGAGCGAGGCGACGCGTGACGACTATCTCCAGCGTGGAATCCCTTTGGATCCGTCGCTGGTTGAACAATTGAATGGTGTAGCCGAACGCTTAGGCGTAGGGCATGTCCCAGTGTGGGAGGATCTAGCGCATTCGCCCCACGAATTGAGTCCGAGTTGAGAGGGCAAAAGATTGACTCGCGATGCCCTTACTAAACAGCACGGAGGAGAGGATCGCAATTTTTGAATCGCTCGGGTCGAGCCTGCCACTACGCGACCAAATTGTGCAGGACTTGCTCGGAAAAATCGAATCTGGAGAACTCCATGAGGGTGACCGATTGTTACCCGAACGCGAATTGGCGACGGCCTACCAAGTGAGTCGAACGGCGGTCCGCGATGCCTTGCGGACCTTGTCAGGACTGGGGGTGGTCTCCATCCGTCACGGGCAAGGCATGTTTGTGCGCGCAGGACCAGGGGTTGCTCTGGGCCAGGCTTTATGGAAACCCTTGGTCGTGCAGCCGACGACCGTGTCGTGGTTGTTCGAGGTCCGCAAAAGCCTTGAGGTGGAGGCTTCGGGATGGGCGGCAGAGCGAGCGGATGCGAATCAGAAGGCCAATCTCTTGACCTTGGTGGAAGAAGCGAAAGCCGTGGTGGGTCAAGGAGAAGCGGTCAATCTTTCGTTGGCCGCCAGCGCAGACCAGGCGTTTCACGCTGGGCTCATCGTGGCCTCGGAGAATCCGATTGCCGGTCGCATCATGCTGAACTTACTCGATCTTTTAGAAGCAGTGCGCAAGAAGAGTCTGGCTATCCCAGGCCGGGCTTGGTTGTCGGTTTTAGATCACGAACGGATCGCCCAACGGATCGCTTCTGGGGATGTACTCGGGGCGCGAGCGGCAATGCGAGACCATTTAAGCACAGTGGAATCGGCTATTTTGGCGGCATTTGAAGAAGGACCAGAGGCGGAGAGTTCCGACGGGGATAGTGGCAACCCCCGGCACTGAACAGAAGATGAACCCGAACTTTTTGCCTTTGCAAAGGGTTTGGGGTTGGTGTCGAAAAGGATGGAAGCGAGAGCCGAAATGGATTGACAAGGATAGAAAAACTTGTCATAGTATGGGCGTTTAAAGGTATGACCACATACCAATATTGGTTTGAGGGAGGTAAATAGCGGATGAGCCATGGATTTTTGGTGCATGGTGACGAGGACCACGTGGGGATAGCTGTTCGTGATTTGACGCCGGGAGAAGTGGTCAGCGGCATGTATCTGACGTCCCATCAACCGATCACGATCACCGTTGTGGATAAGATTCCTCTGGGTCATAAAGTGGCCCTAGTCAATCTGAATCCCGGTGACAAGCTGGTGGAATATCACGAGGTGGTGGGCCAGGTGACCCAACCTATTCGTTCGGGAGAGCATGTGCATATTCATAACCTTAAAAGTGTGAGGTGGGGAGCATGATGAAAGATCGCACGGAGTTTTTAGGCTATCGTCGACCCCATGGCGCGATCGGCGCGCGCAATCGGGTAGTCATTCTCCCGGTAGATGATTTGTCTAATGCCGCCGTGGAAGGAGTCGCCCGACTGGTGCCAGGAGTGTTGGCATTGCCGCATCCTTACGGTCGTCTGCAATTCGG
Source organism: Bacillota bacterium (assembly GCA_023475835.1). GTDB lineage: Bacteria > Bacillota > Sulfobacillia > Sulfobacillales > Sulfobacillaceae > JAMCVM01. The sequence goes on from JAMCVM010000033.1 coordinate 2,937, forward strand.
TGAGGACTTAGCCTTGCACTTTCGCACCCTCATTGGCACGGGAGCAAATCCCAACGTGGCAGCGGTGGTGGTGATCGGAATTGAGCCGAACTGGACCGAGAAGGTCGTAGAAGGCATTGCCAAAACGGGAAAGCCGGTCGCCGGTTTTTCTATTGAGAGTCACGGGGATACGGCGACCATCGCCCAAGCCGCTGGGGTGGCGCGGCGGTTTTTGCAAGACGCTTCAGAACAACAGCGAGAGCCCGTTTCCGTGGCGGATGCGGTTTTTAGCATTAAGTGTGGAGAGTCAGATACCACCTCAGGACTTGCGTCCAACCCAGCGGTCGGGCAGGCCGTCGACTGGCTCATCGACCAGGGGGCAACGGTCATTTTTGGGGAGACCTCAGAAATCACTGGGGCTGAGCACTTAATTGCTCGGAGATGCGCCAATGACACCGTTCGGAGCAAATACTTGGAGTTTCATGAAGGCTATCAGCAATTTATTCAAGAGACCGGGTTTGATTTGATGGGGTCACAGCCGACGCAAGGAAATATCGCTGGCGGCCTCAGCACGATTGAAGAAAAAGCGATGGGTAATATTCAAAAAACCGGGACTCGGCCCATCGTGGATGCTTTGGCGCCCGCTGAGGCTCCCAGCCAGCGAGGGTTGAATTTCATGGACTCGTCGTCAGCAGCCGCCGAGTTTGTGACGCTGATGGGCGCGGCGGGTTCGATTTTTCATTTCTTTACTACCGGTCAAGGCAACATTATTGGCAATCCTATTGTGCCCGTTTTGAAGACCACAGCCAATCCTAAGACTGCCGCGCAAATGGCAGAACACATTGACCTGGATCTCAGTGGCCTCTTAACTTTGGACATGACACTAGGGGAGGCCGGAGAAGCCTTGGTGGCCATGATGCTAAGAACCTTGAATGGACGGTTGACCGCGGCAGAAGTCTTGGGACATCGGGAATTTGTCTTAACTAAGCTCTATCGGAGCGCCTAGGCTGGATTCGAAGGTCATGCAGATCTCCGCATGCAACCGCGAGAAGGCTACTGTGCGCGGGTCAAAGTGTTCGCCTTTTAGAACAGTGATCGGATACACGGAAGACTGGGGTAGTAGGATGACGGAGCGATCTCAGCTTCGCGGGCAAGTCGTGCCGTGTGGCCCACACGCAGTATAGGACCCAGACTGGGTCGGGCGGGGGCTGCACGAACGACAGCCAGAGGCTTAAAGGAGCAGGTTCAGGAGTCGCGATAATCACTCCATCGGGGAGGTCGATGGGCCGGGTGGACCGTAGGGGGCCCTGAACGCGGTGGAGACTTCGAAGAGAGTCTTGAGAGATCGGCATCGAGCGACGAGACACGGCCACTGGGTTTACGAAGACTGTGAAAGGAGATGTTCGGCAGTTGACTTGGGCCGATGACGATGGTTCACACGATGATTCCGAGCCGCTGGAACCATTTTCTGGCCAGTGGATTTGGGTGGGAGAGCCAAAACCGGACAATGGATGGGTGGCGTTTCGCCGAACGTTTCACGTCGCTAATTCCCTGAGGTCGGCGAAGATCCGGGTGAGCGCTGACTCCCGTTATGTACTGTGGTTAAATGGAACGCGTATAGGTCAAGGGCCGGTGCGATCGTGGACCCAGCCGTGGTATTACGACGAATACGAGTGCGCTTCGGAACTTGAGGTTGGCGACAACCTTTTGCTGATTACGGTGGTCCATCCCGGGGTGTCCACTTTTCAATCCGTTCGGTCGCGGGGCGGCTTATGGGCGGCGCTGACGATGTGGACCAACGAAGGGCATCTTAAGGAGATTGTCACGGATGACCTTTGGCAAGGAAGCCTCGATTACGGGTGGCAGCGAAATAGCCCACGGATCAGTTGCCAGCAGGGATATGTCGAGCTGGTGGATGGGCGTCAACGTCTGCACGCCTCCTGGGAGCGAGCGCGTCCTCTGGGAAAGGTGGGAATCGGGCCCTGGGGACGATTAAATCGCCGTCCAATTCCGTTGCTGGCTCAGACTCGGGTCTTCCCTGAAAAAGTTATGGCTCAAAAAGGAGCCTCTCAATTAGCGCTAGCTCACGCGGTGGAACTCCGAGGCTTGCTTACCCAGGGGGATACCAGCGCGAATCCGGTCGAGTTCGCACCCCGGTGGTTGGCAACGCAGATTCACCTGCCAGTTCAACAAACCGTCACGTTTTACAGGCTCAACACGGGACTCGTGGCGGACAGTTGGCTCAACCATGAACCCGTTCGATGGCACCCGGTCACCCCTTTGAGCGCCGTGTGGAGTGCACAACGCGTGCTCCATGCGGGAGATTATGTTTGGCTCAGTCGGATTGTCGGCCCGTCTAATCGATTTAACTGGAGTTTCGGCATCCAGGAACCGGGGGTGTCTTTGCGACCCGTCGGCGATCAGGGAAGCCCTTGGGTGTTAGGCCAGATCCCTGATAACCTGACCCTCGAGCGGGTGGTCGACCTAGGTTGGGCAGAACTGAAGACGGTCGGAACTTGGCTGGATGTGCCCGCCGGAAAAATATGGACAGACGACGGGTACTTGCAAGCGGCTTCAGCCAGAGCCCACATGGATTCCCCGTCCGATGTCCACCAGATGGACAATCCTGTCGAGCCAGGTTTGAGTCTCACCGTAGATCCCGTAGATTCCGGCCAGGCCGTGCAAGTCGTCGTCGATTTTGGCCGTGAGGTAAGTGGATACTGGAATTTTGAGGTCAGTGCGCACTCCGGTGTCATCATCGATCTGGCGGGAATCGAAGTGCAACAGAATGGCGAGTTGTTATTTCCCGAAGCGCTCTATCCGGCCATGCAATATATTACGTGTGAAGGTCGGCAGCAGGTGGAATCGGTCATCCGGAGAGGGTGTCGCTACCTTATTTTGACTATCCGCAACCATCAGCGCCCTCTCAGTATCACGTCCTTGCACTGCCTGGAGGTGACGTATCCAATTTTGTCGGAGGGTTTGTTATCTACCGACAATGCCATAGCCAATAAGCTATACACGATGTCCGCATTGACCACGCGCCTTTGTATGGAGGATACGTTTGTCGACTGCCCAGCCTACGAACAAGCGCTGTGGGTGGGAGATCTTCGCGTTGAGGCGTTAGTCGCCTATGCCTTGTTCGGTGAAAGTCGTTTGGTGCGCCATAGTCTAGAACTGATCGGACAGTCATTGGATCGGGGTGATGGGTTTAGGGCGGTCGTCCCCACCGACTGGGACCGACGGATGCCCGCTTGGACCTTGCTATGGATCATTACCATTGGAGAATATTGGAATTTTAGCGGAGACCAAGCAGCCCTTGAACGATTTTACCCTTGGGTTGCGCTGGTCTTGGAAAGTTTTTTATCCCACGGGAATACCATCCAGTTATTGGAAAGTAGAGGCAACAACATGATCGACTGGGCACCGATGGAGGTTTCTGACCATGGCGTGGTGACAGCGATCAATGCGTTGTTCGTTTGGTGCCTGAAGACGGGACAACATTTGGCGGCGGCCATCGGGCGCCCGCGAGAGGCCCAACGCTGGCAGCGCGAACGCACGACCCTTATCGCAGCGATGCATCGCTTCCTATGGAATGATGAGATGGCAGCCTACGCGGATGAAATGCCCCATCCATCCCGACCTGCGACCTTTAGCCAACAGACCCAAACCCTGGCCTACTTGGCCGGAGCGGTGCCCAAGAACCGAGAAACCCAAGTATCCTCGTGGATCGTTGATCCCCCGCGGGGAACCGTGATTTCAGGGACGCCCTGGATGGAATTCTTTGTGTGCGAGGCACGCATGAAACTCTCAGACGGCGTTGGCCAATTGGACGAAGCCTTAGGCCGTTGGCAAACCATGATGGGTGATGAGAGTACGACGTTTTGGGAAACCTTCGCAGATCCGAAGAGCGTCCGTCCGACCAGGAGCTTTTGTCACGGGTGGTCAGCCGGTCCCGCGTACTTCCTGGTGCGCCACGGCCTGGGTGTTCGCTCAGTCATTGCTGGTGGGCGAGTGGTCTGGATCGACCCCGCGCTAGACCAGTGGCGGAGCGCTCAGGGGCGAGTTCCGGTGCCGCAAGGAGAGATTGAGGTCCACTGGCGGGCAGCCGATGACAATGCGGCGGAGTTAACGGTGAAACTTCCGCAGGGAGTGAGTGGGATCTTGGCTCCGCGGTGGGCCCAACGGGCGGAAATTTACCAAGGTCAAGGCACTTTGCTCAAACAAGGTGGATTTGGATTCCAGGGGACGGTTTGCTGGGCCATCTCCCCCATTGCGCAATTCGGGGCCGAAGTGGGCTCATGACCAGCCGTAGATACTGCGTCCAGGTCGTGAGCATGGTCGAGGCGAGTGAGGAGGACAAACCATGGACAGATCGGCGGATCCGTCATGGCAGTGGACGTTTGAAGACGGCCAGCTACTGCTTCACTTTGGTGAACGGGCGTGCATGCGCTTGCCTCTAGCAATAATCGTAGATGGAGTGGTAGTCGGGTGGCATTGGCGCCAGGCTGGTGAGGCAGAGCAGCGGGAGACAGATCCGTGCTTCACTGCAGAATCTTCGGACCAACGATTTAAGGCGAGATTGAGTTTGGGAGCAAGGCGTACGGTGAGACTAGAAGTGCAGGCGTTGCACTCCATTCGCCAAGGCCTTAGCCTGGAATTTGGCGCCGGCGGATTCATCGTGAAGAGCAACAGTTGGAGGGCATTTGTTCCTGATGTATTCAATCGACGGATGAATCCCTGGGTGTCTCAGTCGGTGACTATCGCGACCGCGATTGACACAGACGCGCAACGTAAGGCCGGAGTACTCACCTTCGTCAATGCCCCGGCGCCCAAGGTTGCAGCGTTTCGTCTTGAGGGCGGGAGCTCCGAGGGGAAAAACTGGCTAGGTATCGCCGTGCCAGGTGCTCTGCCCTGTGCTGCATTCGAATATCACGTGGCAGAAGACCGCGTACGGGTCGTGGTGCAACACTGGACGCCTTTAGTCGACGGGGATGCGATCGAGCTTTGGCTAAGAGCTGGGTTAGGGTCAGACGAAGAAGCTCTAACGTTGGCAGTGGAGGCCGAACGCAATAACCAGAGGGACCGATCGGGTCCCCCTTCGGCGGAGTGGTGGAGTCAGCCGATTTTTTGTACCTGGGGAGAACAAACAGCGAGGAACGTAGCAACCGGTCAGCCCGTCCATCTCAGCCAGGGGGACCTAGTGACCTGGGTGAATGCGGTAGAAAGGATGACGGGCAATACCGAGTTTACAATCTGCGTAGATGCTTCATGGGCGAACAACAGCCGCAGTTGGGTGGCGTCTCAACGAGTTGGGGGTACGGATGGACTTCGAGCACTGATTGAGGCCTGGCATCGGTCGGGTCATCATGTCTTATTGTGGCTTAGTCCGCTAGATTTATCGAGAACCTGGGATGGCGATCAGCTCTTTGACGACGTCGAGGAGTTGACTAGCTGCGTTTCAGGGCAACCACCCTTGCGCGACCTATCGACCGAGCAGGGGCGAGCACATCTGCGGTCAGTAGTGCGTTATGGGCTGAGTGAGGACAGACACTGCCTCAATGCCGATGGGTTTAAAGTGGACTATAATTTTCGCAATCCAGACCCGCGAACGTACTCGATGGAACGACTGAGTTGGGGTGAAGGAGACCAATACTGGAAAAACACCATGGAGTTCCTGACAGAGACCGCTCGGATGTTCAAGTCCCACCCACTACTGTCCTATAGTGGTATCGCTCCTTGGGTTCAGCAGTATACGGGAATGCTTCGATTGAACGACGATGCCTCAGATTCGCCGGTTGCCTGGCTCGACCGGGCGAGCGTCGGGCTGCGAACCTTGCCTGGGACGCTGGTCGATGCCGATGGGTGGAGCATGACGCGGGAGAAGGCCTACCAATACTGGCCAGTGAGTGCAGTCATTGGCGTTCCAAGTCTCCTGCACGTCACGCGCTTTGACGGAGGAGATCCGTGGACCGCGGATGATCAAATTCGGCTAGCGGGGGTCTGGACCACGTATCAGAACGCCCCGACACGCCCGAGCCATCGCATCGTCATTGGTCCTGGACGTCATCGGATTGATCGCTATGCCACCGACCAGAGCGGGGCAGCACGTCGAGTCGCGTACTGCGCAAATGACGACTTGGTGGTGACCTATTCCCTGGAGCGTATTCGACTGACGGTGACGCGCGGTGGGGTTTTTTGGATTCCGTTCGAAGAAGGCTCTGCTCCGACCGTATTAGAAGCCGTGCACGCGGATGGTCGCCGCCAATCATGGCCCATTGAGACGGTCCGCCAAACCAATCCCCGTGGAATGCTGGTCGTGTTGGAGCGATCCGTGGGGCAGTACCACGATATCCTATTTTGGGAAGGGCCAATCTCAGCCGATACGAATAAAAAGTAAACACGCCGGGTTGAACCATGCGTGCATCCAGGCAGTAAAGACAGGACAACGTTCGAACCAATCCCAACCAATCCAAGGATTTCTGCTCGTTGCCTTGAATTCTAAGCGATCTCACTCCGACATCGTGTCGACAGACGGCTAGCTTCACGGTTAGAGAGCCCGCCGCGAAAGGCAACAGACTGCGCGGAGTCCCCGAAAATCCATTCAGATGCGGCAAGAAAGAGCATGGATTGCCAATCCGTCACTCGGGTTCCTGCCATTCAGTCCGAACCGTGGGGTCATGCCACTGGGTTGAAGATCGTCTGCCGGTAACCTAAGTGGCCTCGGTGACGTTATACCCAGTGACTGTCCTCAAAGGCTTGGTGAGGAACAAAACGTTTGGGGGAGGTCGGGGGATGTTTCAGGATTTGCTGCTCATTCGAAGGCAAGGTGTGAAGTCTCTCTTACGCCAAGGGCGACGATTCGCCGTGGCGACAGCATTCGCGGGTGGCCTCGGGATTGCTCCTCTAGCCCTCGCGGCCAACCCAGGTTCGATTGCAATGCCCGGCTCCCGTCAGTCGGAGACCGCCACCCTGACCGCTCCGGTCTTCACCAGTCTCGACATGGTGAGTACGACTCGAGGACTTGCGTGGGGGACGCTGAATGGCCGTTATGCGCTCTGGGCGACCGACGATGGTGGTATGCATTGGCATCGGCGCCTTTTCGGGGGTCTTCCGCCGATCGATAGTCCAAACATCTCCGAGCCCGTGGTCTATTTTGAGAACGTCAGGCAAGGATGGATTGCGTGGGTAACGAGCCGCTATGTTGGACAACCGCATAGTGCATCGGCGCACGCGGTGAATACCCTGACTGTCATGCATAGCCGCGACGGTGGCCGTCGCTGGACTTCTTATCACCGCCAAATCTTGGAGGTCATGCACCAAGTTGAGCAAATCGATTTCGTGGGCGGTAACGGATGGATTCGGGTTTTTTCCGGTGAGGTCATGAACCAAGGTGACACCGGCATTTATCATACGACCAATAACGGGGGTTCGTGGAATCTGGTCTCGGCCGCTGGAGGCTATGTTCCCAATCCACAGGCGACCCCCGATGCCCTCCCGGCGATGGATGTCCCCATGCCGATGACGTTTACGAGTGCCAACGACGGATTTGCAGCGGTCGGGAACTATGTTGTCACCGAAACGTTGGCCTCGATATACCATACCACGACAGCCGGCAGACGTTGGTCGCCACTGCGATTGCCGCTCTCTGCCTTCTTGCGACGCCACGCCTACACTACCACCGAGTTTGCTCCGATATTTGCCGGACCGCGCGGCAGTGTATTGGTCCAGTTCCAAGGAGGCACGCACGGAGAGGTCATCGACTACCAGACCACCGATGGCGGCCAACAGTGGAACATGAGCACGCCATTTGCCTTGCAGCCGTCGGCCTACCAGGTGGCGACCTCGGCGATTAGTCCTCGCGATGCCTGGGTCATTGGCATCGATGGAGGAAGTTTTGGGCGGACCCAAAACGGGGGACAGTCCTGGTCGAATTTACCGATCTCTGGGCACTTAAAGGCCGTATTCGATGGCGGCTATCAAGTGGTCAGCTTTAACATGATCTCGCCGACACGGGGATGGATGTTGGTCGAATCCGGCAATCAAAAGAGCTTTGCTTTGTTGCGGACGCGAAACGGCGGTAGCAGCTGGGGCATCCAGCGCTGGTAGAACGGGTTTTGTTTCGCGCAGTCCAACGAAGCGGTTAATAGGCTTCATGATTGAGTGACGAGATGGCGACGCATGGCGGCCAGGAAGAAGTCCGCCCATCCGACCCATCATGCGGCCACGTACTGAGTGCGTCCCAAAGACCTGTTCCTCTGGGGTCCTTAAATCGCACACCCCGACGAGCACTGGGACCAACCAATTGGACGTGTGACGACGCGGCGTTCTGGTCCGTTTCAGCCATCGACGCATCGATCGTGGCTTAGGGTGAAGCCCCTCTTGTCGCTGAAGCCCATCTCTTTTTGACGATGAGGAGGGACCGCCTGCAAAAATACACCGATCTGAATTTCAACAGAACCGACGACCGGGTGGAATCTAATATAGGGAGCTTTAAAGGAAGAGGGGGCACAGCCATGCGCACGCGAACCCTAATGCACAGGTTGGCGATGATTGCCGGCATTACACTCAGCCTCGGCATCATTGACTTACCGAAGGGATTAAGTCACGCGACCACCGGGCAAAGCGTTAGCCAACAACAGCAACAACGGGTTCAGCTCTATGTCAATCCGGCGAAGGACAACACGAACATTGCCAGCGATCATCCCATCGGTGTCGTCTCTTTAACCCCAACTAAGCCGTCACGAATCCAAGGCCCCGCTCCCTTTGGCTTTGTCCAACCAGCCATTACACAAACCACGGCATGGTTCTGGGGGCGATACCCAGGCTCTTCGATCCAAGACCTGAGCAGTGGCATTATTGTCGTCAGTGGATCGGTGCCTAACGCCCCCACGAAAGGAGAAATCGGGGTATGGGTCACCAATATGAGTCCGGCCCCGGCCTGGCAAGGTCAATTTGTCGCACCGGGACGGACCGGTCCCATCTCTATTGAAACTTTCCAAGGCCAAGTCGCCAGGTGGACGTCTCCGTCGGGAGAACAAGGCACCTTCAATATCGCCTCCCATCTATGGTCCATCAGCCGTATGTAAGCCGGGTTTTTTGTTCTATGTATACTGCCCGCGGGTCAAACTTTACGTTTTAAGTGGCGATGGCAAGAGGGCTGGGTGAGACTGGACATCGCGGATTTTCTGCGCTAACCTGAGAGAAAAATCGGAACTGGTTCCCAGTGTCCTGCCAGAAGAGGCCCTTCGATGATCCAGATTCCTGGCAGTGCCGAGGAGCTAAACGCGTTACAGTCCGAGCATTTCCATCACCCCCACCCGCGAGTTCAGATGAAAATGGCGGCGGTGCAACTGACCGCGCTCGGTGCGGATCGCTCCCTCGTCGCGGCCATGCTAGGCTTTACAGAGACCCCGGTTCGGACGTATTTGAAGGCGTATCGCGACGGCGGC
>JAMCVM010000216.1 GCA_023475835.1 Bacillota bacterium
GCACTTTGCTATGCTCTCAAAGCATAGACCATTGGACCTCACGACCACTACCGGCTCGAACATTTCCCATTCCGACGCCAAAGCTCAATAGACGCAATTGCAAGACAAATACTTTGACGGGACCTTGGGTCGGCACCCAGTAGAATTGACAGGATTGGTTTGAATATCCTAAGATGAAGGCAGACTGAAAAACTGAAGACATAAGTGACTGCTGGGTTTTATAGGGGGACGAGCGTTGGATATCAAATTGGTCAATATCGGCTTCGGTAATATTGTATCGGCTCATCGCATCGTGGCCATTGTGAGCCCAGATTCTGCACCGATTAAGCGAATTATAACCGAAGCGCGTGATCGTGGGGTGTTGATTGATGCGACCTACGGTCGACGGACCCGGGCAGTCATCATTACCGACAGCGACCATGTGATTTTGTCAGCGGTCCAACCGGAAACAGTGGCCAATCGGCTGACAAGCCGTGACACACCGCAGGTAGAAGTTGACTCCGATGACGATGATGATGACGGGGTTGAGGAAGACGGAAATTAAGGGGTACGCATATGGCGAGAGAACGTTTTGGACTAGAACAAATGCGTCAGCAAACCGAGAGCAAGTATGCATTAGTGGTGGCTGCAGCCAAACGGGGTCGGTCGATTATGGATGGAGCGCCGCCGGTGCATAGTGGGTTGGCCGTAAAACCGGTGACCATTGCATTGGAAGAATTGGAGTCGGGGGCGATTACGATCTTAGTTCCGTCCATCGGCATCAAGTAAAAATATGCGGCTGGTGCTCGGGGTCAGTGGTGGGATTGCTGCGTACAAGGCGGCTTATTTAACGAGTCGCTTGGTGCAACAAGGTTACGATGTGCAAGTGATCATGAGTCAGGCGGCGACGGAATTTGTTCAGCCCCTGACGTTTTCTGCGCTTACTCAGCGGCCGGTGGGCCTTTTTTCGCAGGCGGATCCGGTCGGCCCAATGAGTCACGTGGCTCTGGCTCATTGGGCCGACGCCTTGTTGTACGCTCCGGTGACCGCTAATCTCTTGTCGCGCTTGGCCGTCGGTCGTGGGGATGACCTGCTGAGTTTAGTGTATCTGGGATTTTCGGGCCCGCGGTTGTTTGCACCCGCAATGGAGCCTGAGATGTGGAGCCATCCTGCCGTGGTCCGAAATGTCAAGCAGTTGACCCTAGACGGGGTGCAGTGGGTGGGCCCTAATTACGGTCGGATGGCCTCGGGGTTTCACGGCCAAGGTCGCCTAGCCGAGCCCGACGAAATCATCGATGCCTTGGTCGGCCTTAATACACCCAAAGACTTGCTGGGGAGGCGCGTGCTGATTACCGCTGGCGCGACTTATGAATACTTCGACCCGGTTCGACTTTTGACCAATCCCTCCACTGGGACCATGGGTCTGACGTTGGCGCGGCACGCGCTCAGGCGCGGAGCCACAGTGGATTTGGTGGTCGGGCCTACGGTCAAGAGCCTAGGTCGAGGGCTGGATCAGGCTAGGCTTAAACGTGTGGTGAGTGCCGACGACATGCTCCAGGCGTGTCTTTCATGGCTACCCCAGGCAGATTTTGTTGTCGCGGCAGCGGCGGTGTCTGACTTCAAGCCCAAGGTGGTGTTGAGCGACAAGGCCCACAAAGAGGATATCGCGCTCACTTGGCAGATGGAACGGACTGCCGATATCGTCAGCGAATTGGTCAGAAAAAAACGCCGCGGGACTCGGATTATTGGCTTTGCCGCGGAAACGGACAGGTTGGTGGAATCAGGTCAGCGAAAACTGCGAGACAAAGGTCTCGATTGGATAGTGGCCAACGCCGTGGGGGCGGAGCAGGGCTTTGCCGATTTCCCTTATCGAGCAACGATTCTCGGACAAGGTGGCGTCGAAGAAATTGTGGAAGGGAAGGAAGCTACCGCCCAAGCGATATTAAATCGCCTGGCTAAGGTCGATATTGAGGGATAAGGTGGGTATGGAAAAGGTCGTGGATGTAGCCATCGAACGGGCGGTCGGCGGCTTGGATCAGTTATGGACCTACCTGCCCGGGCCCTTAAGTGAGTATGAGTTAAGCGTAGGCTATCGGGTGCTGGTGCCTTTAGGTCGCGGTTCGGCTACCGGCATCGTGTTGGGGCAGAGGCCACGCGATGAGAACGACAGGCCCACGCTTAAGTCGATTCGCTCAGTGTTAGACGAAGAGCCGGTGTTAACCGTGGCTTTGGCTGAACTGGCGCTGTGGATGACTTCTCGCTATCGATGTTATATTGGGCAAACGGTTCGGGCGATGATTCCTCCCGGAATACGCTCGGGTATTGCTGGCAGGGATCATCATCCGGTGCGTTGGCAGGTAGCGAGCCCCAACCCTCCGCCGAAAAGAGCGCGTCGTCAACGCGAACTCTTCGAGTGGTTAATGACTCATGGCCCGTGCACCCAAGCCGAAGTGTTGGCAGCGTCATCGGGGGGCGAAGCCTCTTGGCGCGCGCTGAGAAAGTCGGGAGCGGTAGTCGCGGTAGAGCGGCCGCCGTGGACGGCATTGTTTCCCGGTCCGACACTGAATCCGGAGCAGTCTCAGGCAGTAGAGCGCTTGGCGGACGGCCAAGGTGTCTGGTTGTTAGAAGGTGTTACCGGTTCGGGAAAGACCGAAGTCTATCTGGATGCGATTTCGGCTCAATTAGAGCAGGGACGACAAGCCTTGGTCATGGTGCCGGAGATCGCGCTCACGCCGCAAACCGTAGCTCGATTTCGGGAGCGGTTTGGGGAACGGGTGGGGGTGTGGCATTCTGGGCTCTCTGCAGGCGAACGCGTCGGCACCTGGCAGCGAGTTCGTCGAGGCGACTTTCCGGTGGTGGTGGGGGTCAGGTCTGCTGTATTTTTGCCTTTTCCCCGATTGGGCCTGATGGTCCTCGACGAAGAACACGAGACGACCTATAAACAAGATGAACATCCTCGCTATCATGCCCGCGAGGTAGCTGAGAAGCGCGCGCAACTCGAAGGAGCGCAGGTCGTTTTAGGCAGTGCCACCCCGGCTTTAGAAACGGCTTTTCGCGCCCGTCAAGGGGAGATTGGATGGATTCGCTTGACCCGTCGCGCTATGGCCCGTGAGCTGCCTCAGATCTCGGTGGTGGATATGCGCGAGGAACTCCGCCAGGGAAACCATGAAATGTTCAGCCAGAAATTGATGGAGGCACTCACGAAGACGCTCGAGCGCCAGGAACAAATCATTTTGTTTTTGAATCGCCGAGGCTATGCGACCTATATCTTTTGCCGGGATTGCGGCAAGGCACTTTCTTGCCCCCATTGCGAAGTCACCCTAACCTATCACCAAGAGACGAATCGGCTCAGTTGTCATTATTGTTTTTTTGAGGGGTCGCCCCCGCCCGCCTGTCCTCAGTGCGGCAGCCATAGGATTCGGTATTTTGGGGCTGGCACCGAGCGCGTAGTGGAAGCGGTGCAGCGCCTTTGGCCCCAAGCTAGAGTGCTGCGAGCGGACCGTGACAGCTTGACCCGTCGCGAGAGCCATGAGAAGCTGTGGAGAACCTTCTCCAATCATGGTGCAGATATCTTGGTGGGCACTCAGATGATTGCTAAGGGGATGGATTGGCCTAAGGTGACGCTGGTGGGTATTTTGGCGGCGGATGTCGCCCTCAATTTCCCTGACTTTCGCAGCAGCGAGCGCACCTTTCAACTTCTGGTACAAGCCTCTGGCCGAGCCGGACGAGGAGCGAGTCCCGGCCAGGTGGTGGTGCAAACGTACAATCCGGAACATTACGCGGTTCACCATGCGCTCACCGCCGACTTTGATGCATTTTTAAACGAAGAGATCCAGTTTCGGCAGATGGCGGGCTATCCGCCTTTCACGCAATTATGGCTGTTAGAGATGCGCTCTAATCTGCGTCTAGAAGCAGAGAAGATGGCCGAGGCAGCCGCCCAGAGCGCCAGAGACTTGCGTCTGGACGGCGTCGAAATTCTAGGACCGGCACCGGCACCAATTGCCAAAGTGCGCGAGCAGTATCGATTCCATATCTTGATTAAGGCAAAGCCGGATGCCGACGAGAAATTAGAAAGGCTCGCCGGTGCGCTCCGGACCCAACCTGAGGTGCAGATTACCATTGATCCTTACTTTATGCTCTAACGGATGAGGAGAAGAAGAGGACTGGCAAGCATTGAACGGGGGGGACCATACCGTGGGGCAAAGGCGCATCCGGGATAGGGTTTTTGTCCCCATGCAATCAGAGCGCTGAGTCATTGCTCGGGTAGCACCGGAAAATAGGCTGGGACCGGGAAAATGAATACAAAAAGGGGGAACGGTATGCGAGTGTTGTTCATGGGGACGCCAGAATACGCGGTCTCTGTGTTGGAGGCATTGCGCACGCTGGTGGCGGACGAGTCGATTCGGGTGGTGAGCCAGCCGGATCGCGCCCAAGGCAGACATCGTAAAATTCAGCCGTCGGTGGTCTCGACCTATGCGTTAGCGCACGGCCTCGCTCTCGACCGTCCTCAACAGTTGAGCCTGTTGAAAGCCGAGTGGACCCATTTTGCGCCGGATCTGGTGCTTACGGCAGCCTATGGGCGAATTTTACCGGCGTGGCTGTTGGCCTTGCCGCGGCGGGCGCTTAATCTGCACGCGTCGCTATTGCCCCGGTGGAGGGGACCCAACCCGATTGCCTGGGCGATTTATGCCGGCGACCGCGAGACCGGGATCAGCTTGATGGAGATGGCCCGTGGAATCGACACTGGGCCGGTGCTGGAGCAACAAAAAATGGCTGTCGAACCTGAGGACACGTTATCGACCTTGAGTGCACGCCTAGGGGCTCTGGCGGGTCAAGTGCTGGTCCAAGCCTGGAGCGATATTCTCGTAAAACGGGCAGAGCTGCAAAGCGAGACTTTAGCCACCTATGCGCCGAAGTTCCCGCCCCTTATGGCCAAATTGGACTTTACTCAACCGGCCGCCCTCGAAGCTCGGCGCATTCGCAGCATGACCGATAGCCCGGGGGCTTATACTACGTGGAATGGACTGAGAATCCGGGTGGCCCCGGCCGAACTCCTGCCCGGGGTGATGGCGCCGGGACAAATTGTCCCTAAAGGAGATGCATGGCAGGTGGGATGTGGCAAAGATACTTTGGTGTTGACCCGGATTCAACCGGAAGGCAAAACTTGGATGACGCCGGCAGCGTTTAGCCGAGGATTGAAGACCGAGCACCCGGTGCGCTTGTCGTGAACGCTGCAGGCCCGGCCAGGGTGGAAGCATTTGCTGTGTTGCGCTTAGTCGCCAAGGGACATCCGATCAACGAAGCCATGGCGGAGCGAGGGTTGGCGGCCAAGCTCTCGACCCGCGATCGTCAATTGGTGACCCAAATTGCTTACGGGGTGCTGCGCCATCGGCGCTATTTAGATGCTTGGATTGCGCCGTTGGCGCATGGCAAGCTGGATGCCGAGGTGCAAGATCTTTTGCGCATGGCTTTTTTTCAGATGAAATTTTTAGATCGCGTTCCGGATTATGCCATCGTCCATGCAGCCGTCGAACTCACCAAGGAGATTAAGCCCAAAGCTTCAGGACTGGTTAATGCGGTCTTGCGTCGAGGCCTGGGCCATCCGCCAGAGAATCTGCCCTTGGCGGTTCAATACTCGCATCCAGATTGGTTGGTGGATCGATGGAGCAAACGCTACGGGCGCGAGCTCGAAACCATTCTGGCTGAAGACAACCAAGTGCCGCCTTTAACCTTGCGCGTCAACACCCAAAAGACCGATACGGAGGCGGTCATGGCGGCGTTGGCCGCGCAAGGCATCGAAGCGCAGTGCTCGCAGTATTTACCCGAGGCCATTCGCGTGCGGGGCTCGTTGTGGTTAGAAGATTTCGAGCCCTATCGTCGAGGCGAGATCAGTGTACAGGACGAAAGCGGGATGTTGGTGGCTTGGTCGATGCCGGCACCCATGGGCCCGGCCGTGGTATTAGATATGGCTGCAGGATTAGGAGGAAAGTCGACCCACTTTCTCGAGCGCTGGCCAGAGGTGACAGTCGTCGCTGTGGATAAGTCGGCGATTCGCCTTCGAGGATTGGAACGAAACGCGAAACGTCTCGGCCTAAATGGGCGCCTCGAAGCGGTGCATGATGATGCCCGTCATTTTGTCGAGACCCGTCAAGGCTTTTATCAGCGCATTATTTTGGACGCGCCTTGTTCGGGCTTGGGAGTGCTCCGCCGACGAGTGGACGGACGCTGGTCCAAGCATCCGGACGATCTCATAGGCCTTCGGACTTTGCAGCGAGAATTGATCGAATCCGCGTGGCAGGCGCTCGCGCCTGGTGGGATCTTGGTCTATAGCACCTGTTCGGTGGAGCCGGAGGAGACCCAAGAGCAAATAGCCTGGACCGAGGAGACCCAGCCGGGCGTAAAGCGGATGAATTTGGCCGAGAATTTGCCGACATCGGCCTTGAGTTCGGCGGTCAAAGACCAGATGCTGTCGATTCTTCCCGGGCAGTTTGGCATGGATGGGTTTTTCATTGCCCAGTTGATGAAAGTGAAGGCTTAGAGGCTCGCGCTGACGCTAGTTGGAGCGGAGAAAGCCACGGAGACCGGGCAGGAGGAGGGAGGCGATTAGGATGCAAAGAGCGCTGGACGATGCCAAGGTGCCGCTGTCTTGGATGCCTGAGCAATGGCAGCAGGTGATGGTGGATCTCGGGCAACCGCGCTATCGCGGACAGCAAGGGTTTGAATGGATTTGGCAGCACGCGGTGGACGATTATGACCAAATTTTGGTCTGGCCGAAAACATTGCGTCAACTGATGCAGCAACGCTATCCGTTTCAACGTCTGCGGTCCGAGACGGTGCAAGAGGCCGCCGATACGACGACTAAAATCTTATTTAGGTTGGCCGATCAACAGCGGGTCGAAACGGTAGTGTTACCCCATGCCTACGGCACTTCGATTTGCGTGTCATCGCAGGTGGGGTGCAATCTTGGATGCACATTTTGCGCCTCGGGATTGCTCGGACGGACACGGAATCTTAACGCTGGAGAAATCTTGGATCAAGTGGTGATGGCCAGTCGGCTAATGCCGGCGTCGATGCCGCCCATTAGTCGCGTTGACTTGATGGGCATTGGCGAGCCGCTCGACAATTATCAAGAAGTGGTGCGCTTTATCCGCTTGATTCACCAGCCCCAAGGACTCAATCTCGGCTATCGTCATATCACGCTGTCGACCAGTGGACTGGTTCCCGCGATTTATCGCCTGGCCGATGAAGACCTTCCGGTGACCTTAGCCGTTTCGTTACACGCACCCAATAATGCGCTTCGCAGTCGATTGATGCCGATAAATCGGGCCTATCCTTTGGAGAAGCTCATGCCCGCGGCACGTCACTACAGTGAACAGACCGGCCGCCGGGTGACCTTCGAATACGCGATGCTAAGAGATGTGAATGACAGCTTGGAGACCGCCAGGGAATTGGCCGATCTCCTCGCCGGGTGGTCGTGCCATGTGAATCTGATTCCTTGGAATCCGGTACCCGAAGAACCATTTCAACCGTCTCCGATGATGCGCGTCCGATCATTCCGTGATATAGTTCAACAAAATGCAATATCTTGTACGATACGCAAAGAGCTGGGTCAAGAAATCGACGCTGCTTGCGGCCAGTTGCGCCATCGTGAGGAGGCGGATCATCGTTCTGAAGGCATTCGGCAGTTCGCACCAGGGATTAGTGAAAATGGAGAACCAGGATAGTTGGATCGCCCATCCTCTTCGGGACGGAGGACTGCTGGTGGCCGTGGCCGATGGCATCGGTGGCGCTCCAGGGGGGCGGCAGGCGAGTCAACTGGCGATTTCCGCGATTGCTCAGGGGATTACTGCGGGGGCTGACTGGTCCCAATTATCGACTTTGATGCATCAGGCAAATCGACAGGTTTATGATGAAGGTAGGCATCGCCCCGACCTGTTCGGGATGGGGACGACCTTGACGACGGCAATTTTTTGGGAAAATCGCGTGTATGTGGCGCACGTTGGCGATTCGCGCGCCTACCGACTGACTCGGCACGGCATGGACCAATGCACCGAAGATCATTCCGTGGCCGCCGAAATGGAACGGGTGGGCAGCTTGAGCCGCGATGAGGCTGCCCGCCATCCTCAACGCCATGTGTTGACGCGGGCGATTGGACCATTCGAAAGCATTCGCGTGGACAGTCAGATCTTGCCTTGGTCTCCGCTTGACCGTTTGCTGTTGTGCACCGACGGATTATATAATGCGCTGGACGACAGCCGGATTTTCGAAATTTGTCAACGCTTGCAAGGGCAGGCAGCGGTAGATGGCTTGCTTCAAGCAGCATTGATGGCCGGAGGGCCGGACAATGTGACGGTAGTCTTGGTGGAATCCGGTATGGGGTTGGTGTAGTCATGGTGGGAAAAATTCTGGGAAGCCGTTACGAGGTTTTGGACCGCATTGGTACCGGCGGGATGTCCTTGGTCTACCGCGCGCGTGATTTGACCTTAAATCGCATCGTGGCCGTTAAAATTTTGAAACAGCAGTGGGCCGAGGATCGCGATGTCGTGAGCCGATTCGACCAGGAAGCGCGTTCGGCCGCGTCGTTGACCAACCTGCATGTGGTCCAGGTGTTCGATGTGGGCCGAGAAGAGCCGGATGTGCATTATATTGTGATGGAACTCATCATCGGCCAGACGCTGCGCACCAAGTTGGATGCGAACCCGGTGCTGTCAGTGCGAGAAGCCCTCAGTATCGGCGAACAGGTGGCGGATGCCCTAGATGCGGCTCATGCCAAGAAGTTGGTCCATCGCGACATTAAACCGCAAAATATCTTGATTGCAGAAGACAAGACGGTGAAGGTGACCGATTTTGGCATCGCCTATGCGACCACGTCCGGCACCTTAGTTAATACCCGATCGTTTTTGGGGACTGTACAATATCTCAGCCCTGAACAAGCCCGCGGGAAATTGGTCAGCGCGCAGTCAGATTTGTATTCGTTAGGTGTCGTATTATTTGAAATGTTGACGGGGCGGCTTCCGTTCGAAGGTGACAGCGCGATTGGGGTGGCATTGAAGCATCTCCAAGATCAAGCACCGGATGTGCGCACCATCCGCCCGACCTTGTCCGAAGGGGTCAGTCGAGTGGTAGCGCGGGCGCTAGCCAAAGATCCAGCGGAGCGCTATCAGAGCGCGGCTGCCATGCGCTCTGATATGTTGCGCATCTTAGATCCCGATGCTGATTTGCCTCCGGTTGCGCCGGCGGTTGAGCCCCTGCCACCGCGAGGGGAATTGCCGTCGCGGACCAAGACGAAAGAGGAGCACAAAGTGAACCCGAAACGGGTGTGGTTGATTGTCGGTGGAGTGGCCGTGGTGGTGATTGGGCTCGGCATCTTCGCCTTTTATCATTGGCTTGAGACGCCCACAGTGGCTGTCCCTAATGTGCGCGGGTCCAAACTAGCGGCAGCACGAAGACAACTCAAAGCGAAGGGGCTTCTGGTGCAGTTGGCTGGGTATTCGCATTCGGATCAACCAGAGGGCCAGGTGTTGGGGGAAACTCCGCAGCCGGGGACGCCGGTGAAGGCGGGTCAAACCGTGGAATTGGTCATCTCGTCGGGCCCAGTCAAGGTAACCCTGCCCAACTTTAAAGGGCAAACTCTGGTCGTAGTTGAGGAGGATTTGCGCGCCTTGGACCTCAAGTGGAGGGTTAAGCGCATCGCGTCCGCGAAACCGACAGGCCTGGTGTTAAGTCAGGTGCCGTTGGCCCATCACCAAATTCCACGGACGACGACGGTGGCGCTGACCGTCTCCAAAGGGCCGACGATTCCGACGTTGATGCCGAATTTGATTGGTATGACACCGTCGGAGGCGGCCACTGCGGTGGCCAAAGACAACTTAGATATGGGCACCCCAGTCGCAACCTATAGTTTGGAACCGGATGGCACGATTGTGGACCAGTCTCCCAAACCCTATCAACCGATCCGGGGAGTGAGTCAGGTGACCGTGGATGAATCGGATGGTCCGAGTCCAGAAAGTGCGCATTTGAGCAAATCGGAAACTCCGGTGCCATTTACCATTCCGAAGTCGGCCGCCAAGCACACCTTGTTCGAAGCGGTGGTGACTGACACGGCGGGCAACAAAGAGTTCTTCTATCAGCTAGTCGATCCCGGCATGCAGGTCAGCGTACCGGCGGCCTGGTATGGGGCCAGCGCCCAAGTCACCTTTTACCTCAATGGCAGCCAAGATGGTCCGCCTTTGCCTTTGACGGCTCCGCCCGGCGGAAATTTTCCCAACCCGGGAGTGAGTAGCAACCAAACCAGCAACGCGACCAACGGTGTCGGGAATCAAGTGGGCAATGCGCCATAGCCGTGCGCTGGTGGCTTCAAGGAGGAGAAAATGACCGGCCTGGTGGTGGGTCTAGAGGCCAACCGCCCTACGGTTCTAGCCGACGATGGTACGCGGTATCTGTGTTACCTGAGGGGCCGCATTCATCGCGATCTCGGCCGGATTATGGTCGGCGATCGGGTGAGTCTGAATCCTACCGATCCCGGAGAGGCTATCATTACCGACGTCGACACCCGCAAGAACACGTTATTGCGGCCTCCGGTGGCGAATGTGGCCGGAACTTTTGTGGTCTTTACGGTGACCGAGCCCAGGGGTAACCGGGAGCTGCTGGACAAGCGATTAGTCCTAGCCGACTTGTCGCACATGGAGGCCGAAGTGGTGCTGAACAAAGTAGACCTGAGTTCGGCCGAGGAAGTGGAGGCCATACGTGACATTTATCGCAAGGCGGGCTACGCCGTCTGGCCGGTCTCTTCCAGCACCAAAGAAGGCTTAGAGGCGATGGTGAGCGCCCCGCGACAGGGAGTTTGGGTGTTGGTGGGAGAAAGCGGGGTGGGGAAATCTACGCTGCTGGCAGCAGCGATTCCCGAAGCGATTGCGGCTACCGGGGGGCTAAGTCGGATTGGACGAGGCAAAGAAACCACGCGTCGAGTAGGACTTTGGCGACTGAGGAACTTTTGGCTGGCTGACGCGCCAGGGTATACTTCGCTGAAAGTGCAGGTGAACGATGCCCGTGACATTTTACGGGCGTTTCCCGAGTTTGCGTTATACGATTGTCGGTATGCAAATTGTCGCCATCTGAAAGAACCGGGGTGCGGAGTCCTAGCGGCCGTCGCTTCGGGAATATTGGACAGCGGACGCTATCGCCATTACGTGGCGATTTTGGACAACTGGGTGACGCCGCGTGCCTAACCCAGAACGGACAAGGAGGAGTTTTGTGGGACCCACGATTCGGATTGCGCCCAGCCTCTTGGCGGCGGATTTCAGTTACTTGGCGGGATCGGTGGCCCAGGTGGCAAAAGACGCCGACTGGATACATTTGGATATTATGGATGGCCGTTTTGTGCCAAATATTACTATGGGCCCATTGGTGGTCGAAGCGGTGCGAAAGACGACTGACTTGCCACTTGACGTGCATATGATGATTGTGGAACCCGAACGCTATCTGGAGGCGTTTCGTTTGGCGGGGGCCGATAGTCTTACCGTACATTATGAAGCGTGTCCGCATTTAGAACGGGTGATTGCGGAGATTCACGAAACCGGAGCCTTGGCAGGGGTGGCGCTAAACCCAGCTACGCGGGTCGACGCGTTGGCCGATATTTGGGATGAACTCGATCTGGTGTTAGTGATGAGCGTCAATCCCGGATTTGGCGGGCAAGCATTTTGGCCGCATGCGGTGGCCAAGGTGGCTCAAGCGAAGGCGCTTAGAGGGGATAGTGATCGCCCTTTGATCCAGGTGGACGGAGGCATCAATCAACAAACGGCTCAGCTGATGAAGCAAGCCGGAGCCGATGTCTTAGTCGCGGGAACGGCCGTCTTTGCTGCCGACGACCCGGGGCTCGCTATTCGTCAACTGCGGGAGAGCTAAGCCACGGCACCTTTTGTCTGGGCCTTTCGTATGATGAGACGGATTCGGTCCGAGGTGGCGGCGACGGCAAGCGGTCTTGTCGGCGTAGGCTTGTAGGGTGGCGCGGGCGGGGCGATCCGAGCTCAGATCCCTGCTGGATGGGCTCCATGCTAAAACAGCGGGAGAGTTTTTAGGCCAAAGTCACGAGGAAAGGGGAAATCGGCGATGCGAGTGCAGGTGGTCAAGGTTCCGCGCGTGGTCGGAAGATTTTTGCAGATTTTCGTAGCGATTTGGGCTCGCGACAAAAAATAGGGATGAGGTGAGTGGCATCGATTACCGGATACGAGCGACAGCGGCAGCGGGGACCTTACGAGCAATGGCCACTCTGACCACGCTCAGTGCTCGGTGCGCGCAAGAGGCGCATCGGGCAGGTCCGCTGGCTGCCGCTGCCATGGGGCGGGCGATGAGTGCGGTTGCCCTCTTGGCGACCGACCGCGCCCCTGAGGGGCGCCTTGTGGTCGAGTTGGACGGAGGCGGCCCAATCGGCCGGGTGAGCGCAGAAAGCCGAGGTCAGTTCTTGCGCGCCCGAGTCGATCATCCTGAGTTGGAACTATGTTTAAGGCCTGATGGCAAGCTGGCAGTGGGACAAGCCATTGGTCACGATGGCTTCTTTCGGGTACGGCGTGAGGATGAGGATGGACAGTTTTGGGAAAGTCGCACCGCGCTGGTGTCGGGCGAAGTGGGCGAAGATTTGATGCAGTACTATCTAGAATCCGAACAAGTAGCCTCGGCGGTAGGGGTGGGTGTGTTGGTGGGTACCAATGGCTTGGTGGCGGCATCGGGAGGCTTGGTGGTGCAGGCATTGCCCGGCAGCGAAGGCAGAACCGATGCCGTAGCCGAACGATTTCAGTCCTTGGCCCGCCTGAGTCATCTGCTGGCCGAAGGTCAGAGTTTGGAGGATTTACTGCGATCGGTCTTGCCTGAGCCTATCCGTTTTTTCGAAAAAGAGCCTCTCGTCTTTCGCTGTCAATGCAGCCGGGAGCGGAGCGAAGAGATATTGATGAGCTTGCCCAACGAGGACCTTTCCGCACTTATCATGGAAGGAGGCGCCGAGGTGACTTGCAACTACTGCCGGGCCCGTTACCAATTTTCTCGTCGGGACGTAGAAGCTTGGATGCAATCGAGAGCACGGTAGTCTATTCCATCAGCGGATTCGGCGCCGGGGCGATCGGGCCGAAGGTGGCTTGGAAGGCGAATGGCGGCGCTACATCCAGAAAGAGGCAAGGACGGTGGGGCAGGCCACTCGGGTACTTGGTGGCCGTTGTCATGGGGAGTGGCTTTCGACGATTACGCCTCGCGGCGAGTCCGATCGGGGCCCCGCCGCATTAAAAGAAGTGCCGCCTCGTCTGTCGTCGAATGACGGCACCAAAGGGGCACTCAAAGGTTTGCCAATGCTTAAATCGCTCGGTCGACTTTGCCCGATCGCAAACAACGCGTACAGACATACATTCTTTTTGTCCGGCCATTGACCCGTACTCGCACATGTTGGATATTGGGTCGCCATACTCTTCGCGTCTTATGGTGCGAATGGCTGACATTATTGCCGTAGACTGTATGCTTGTCACATACTTCACATCGAAATGCCACTGCTTGAAACCTCCCCGATTGCTCGCATACCTGAGTATGTTACCATAGGAACACAGTACAGGCAAGGTGGGAGACGGGATTGAAATGATGAAGGCAACGGACTTAGGAACACTGAAGGTCCATGACGAAGTGATCATTGCTTTGGTCGAAGAAGCGGTTTTGGCCACTCCGGGGGTTGCGCACATGATCTCGCGGGGGGTGCGCGACGAATTAAACCAATGGCTAAAAAAAGATGGCTATGGGCGTGGGGTGACTGTTACAGCGGAGCCTCCAGGGTTCAGCATTGATCTGTTTATTGCCGTCTATTATGGTGAGCGATTGCCGGAACTGGGCCGGCGGATAGTGGACCGGGTCTATCAGGCAGTGAAGGCGGCGATTGAGGTCGGACCGAGCAATATTACCGTGCACATTGAGGGGCTCGAGACGCTTGAGTGATGCCAGAGACCGGGCTCTGACCGGTGCCGAAGTGAAGCGGTGGCTCGGACGGGCACGCGACCGAATCAGCCAACACGCGACGGAAATCGATCGGATTAATGTCTTCCCGGTGCCCGATGCAGACACTGGCCACAATGTTTTGGCGACGTTGGCCGGCGCTCTCAAGGCGCTTCAGGAGGTCGGCGAGTTGGGAACTGGAGCCGTCTGGCAGGCGGCAGCGGAAGGGGCGATGGTGGCGGCTCGGGGCAATTCGGGGATGATTGTCGCCGAGTTGCTGGCGGGATTGGCCCGCTCCGGTCCAGCAATTGACCCTTGGAGCGCGCGCGACCTGGCTCAAGGCCTGCGCCTGAGCGCCGATCAGGCGAGGCTGGCGGTGTACCAAGCCAAAGAGGGGACAATTCTCACCGTCGCTTCGGAATCAGCCGAGGCCGCTCGGGGAGAGACGTTGGCCGACGTTTTGGCCAGTGCGGTCTCCGGGGCTCGACAGGCCCTGGAGCGGACCACCGAACAGATGGCAGCACTGAAAGAAGCGGGCGTGGTGGATGCGGGCGGCGCGAGTTGGCTTGGGATTTTGGAGGCGTTCTACGAAGAAGCCAGCGGCATCATCGTGCCTCACCATCACTTGAAGGAGGGCACCATCGCCAGCGTTTGTTCGAATCCTGACCCGATCCGTTTCCGTTACGACCTCGAATTGTTGGTCGATAGGTTTCAGCAGGGAAAGGGAGCATTGGATGCGTGGGATGCGCCATTGGAACAGGATTTAGCCAACTTGGGTGATTCCCTAATTTTTCTTGCCGCTGCGCCGTATCGCAAAATTCACGTCCATTCGGATCGCCCCGATGCGATCTTGAGTCGGGTCCTCGCTTACGGCACGGTGATTCATTGCGAAGTGTGGGACATGCAGAGTCAGAGTGAGCATCGGCTCCACGGCACGGGCCCTCGTCCGGTGGTCGTGATTCCCGAAGCCATGGACGGTTGGCATGATGAATGGGCCGATTGGGTCGAACCGCACCACCATCAGGCCCAAGACCGGGCGGGAGTATTTTGGATTAAGCCCCAGGTGCCGCTAGTCGAAGCGCTTGCGGTGAGTAACTTCGGCGAGTTGTATCATCTGTTAAGTTTTTACGATTTTAGCCAGAAGTGGGAGGACAATCGGGAGCGGATTGCGAAAATGCATCAAACATGGATTTCTATGGCACCGACCCAGCCGAGCGGAGTCGGTCCAGGTCCCGGTCCCCGCTTAGCGGACCAGATTCGGGTATGGGCGGATGGGCGCATTGTCACGGTGTATTTGAGTACACACTTAGCGGCGGAGGAGGATTCAGCGTGGGAGGAAGCTCTCGACGCAGCGGTGGTCAGGGTGAAACTTCCCGTGGACCAGCCCGTGCAAATCGTAGCCGAGTAGACGAAGAGGAGCGTTGGCATCGCCCGATCACGTCGGTGAGCGGAATAGGGCCTAAACGGGCCGAAGCTCTAGCTAAACTCGGGGTGAACCAATTGGGCGATTTGGTGGAACTGTGGCCGCGAAGGCACCGCGATCGAACCAGGACCACGCCCATCCGCGACCTGATTGAAGGGGGAACGTATACCATCGTCGGGCGTGTTCGCCAAGCTAGCTTCAATCAGGGCACGGGCAAACGCCCAACCTTAAGAGTGCTGCTGGACGATGGCAGCGGGACGATCTCGTTGATCTTTTTTAATGCCGGTTGGCTGGCTAAGAAGATCCAGCCCGGCAACCGTTTGGCGGCTAGCGGTACGGTCGAACGGTTTGGCCGGGGGCTGACCATGTCGCATCCTGATATTGAGCACTTAGCCGAGGAGCAAATGCCTGAACTCGGTCTCATTCCCATCTATCCGCTGACTGCCGAAATCAGTCAGCGCTGGATGTCGGATTTGATGAAGCGCGAGTTGCCCACACTTCTGCCGGAGGCGACCGAACCGTTGCCGGAGTCGGTCCGAAGCCAATATTCCTTGCCGGAACGGACTTGGGCGCTTCGTCATCAGCATTTTCCGGAGAACGGGGACCAATTGGAAGCATCCCGTCGGCGTTTGGTGTTTGATGAGTTTTTTCGGATTGGCCTCGCGGTCCATTGGCTTTCGGGACGCACGCAAGAGGCCAGCGGATGGATCCAAAGGCCTGACGGGGTGTTGGCTCAAAAGTTCGTGGCGAGTCTGCCGTTTCAAATGACGGCCGGCCAAAAGACAGCGTGGAGTGAAATTGCCGAAGATCTGGCCCAACCACGGCCGATGGCGCGATTGTTGCAAGGCGATGTGGGTAGTGGAAAAACCGTAGTGGCTGTTTTGTCGCTGCTGGCCGCCGTCGATGGCGGCCACCAAGCTGCGTTTATGGCACCTACCGAACTGTTGTGCGAACAGCACTATCAAGTCTTGGTCCGCTACCTGGAGCCTGTCGGAGTCCGGGTGGGTTTGCTGACCGGCCAGACGGGCTCTCGGCAGAATTTGCGCCGCGATCTCGAACGGCATCAAATTGATGTCGCCGTGGGCACGCAGGCGCTCTTGTCGGATCAGGTCGCTTTCGATGACTTAAGTGTCGTAGTGGTGGATGAACAGCATCGGTTTGGTGTTCGTCAACGGGCTCGGTTATCTGGTAAAGCACAAGCGCCTGATGTTTTGGTGATGACGGCCACGCCGATTCCCCGCACCATGGCCTTAACGGTATTTGGCGATTTAGAGGTGTCTCAAATCCACGGGTCGCCGCCGGGCCGTTCGCCGATTACCACCATCCATCTGCCCTATCGTGAACGCAAACAAGCCTACCAGGCAGTGCTGAAGGCGGTACGAGCCGGCGGGAGAGCGTACGTGGTATGCCCGTTGGTGAATGAGAATCCCGAACTTGAGCTCCACGGGGCGGTGGAATTGGCAGAAGGCATGAAAAGCATGGGGGGATGGCAGGTCGGCTTGGTGCATGGGCAGCTGACTATGGAGGAAAAGACCCAGGTCATGCAGGCCTTCCGAGAGGGTACGGTGAACGTGTTGGTGGCGACCAGCATCATCGAGGTGGGAGTCGATGTGCCCGAGGCCACCGTCATCGTTATTGAGAACGCGGAGAGATTTGGCATTGCCCAATTGCATCAATTGCGCGGGCGAGTTGGCCGCGGGACCGAACCCTCCACCTGCTTTTTGCTGTCGGATCCGCGTACAGAAGAGGGCAAAGAACGGCTGAAGGCGTTAGTGGAACACCAAGATGGATTGACTTTGGCCGAGCTGGATTTGGCGATTCGAGGTCCTGGAGAAGTTTTGGGATTGCGTCAACACGGGGTGAGCGGCTTTCAACTGGCACGTCCGCTGACCGACCTGGCAATTTTAGAGGAAGCGCGACGAGCGGCACGGCGGCTCTTGGCGGAAGATCCCGAGCTGTTAGATCCCAAACACCAAGCTTTGAAGCTCTGGATGTTGGATGCGATTGAAGAAAATGCCGTGCAACAAGTGCTGAGCTAACTCGAAAATGGTGGGATGGTCGGGGAGGAATTCCATGTTTAGCCTGCGCGTCGACGATGAGAGCGAATTGATTTTGGTGACTACGGCCGATGCCGACGCCTTATTCGCGGTGGTGCGGCAATCGCGGGGCTACCTTAAACGATGGCTGGGGTGGGTGGAAAATCTGACAGTGGATGGATACCGGGACTTTCTCCGCCAGGGTGTTGTCCGATTCGGCGAGGGATTAGGCTTTTATGCCGCTATCCGCCGCGACCAACAGTGGGTGGGTGCCATAGAGCTAAGGATCGATAGTGCCAATCTATCCGCATCACTCGGCTATTGGCTGGCAGAAGCCTCGCAGGGTCAAGGCCTCATGACCCGCGCGGCAAGGACGGTGACGCGCTTGGCATTTACGGAATACGGCTTAAATCGTCTGGAAATACGCGTGGCGGACGAAAACCGACCGAGTATGGCCGTCGCCGAGCGCCTCGGGTTTCGCCTAGAAGGTGTGCTCCATCAAGGTGAATGGGTCAATGATCGATTTCACAATGTGCTGTGCTATGGCCTCCTCGCTGCGGAGTGGAGGGATATTGAAGCCGGACGCTGAGCGATGATGACGCCGTTTCGACAGGGCGTGTAGAGAGCGCCTTAGAGACCTGGTGCATAAGTCCCAAAACACCGGATCGAAAACCCTGAAACCCGCGGGGTTGTGAGCGCTGAAAGATGATTTTTCGGGTTTCGCACCAAGCCCCTTAGACCGTAGGGCCACGCGAACGCAACCGAAGCCGATAGCAAGGAACCGTATACATGCGGTTAACCCGGCTTTTTTGAAGAAAGCAGCGTAAAAATGGGCACTTTTTTAAAAAAAGTGCCGTTGTGGGGCATTTCCCTCTGAACGCCAACGCCCATTTAGGCTATCATCGGGCTTATGGACGGACATCAGGGGCGCTAAGGGCAACCGAATCGGCCACGGCTAATGCGGGAGGGACTTCAAGCGGGTGCGTCGGTATTCGGATCGCGCTGCATTGGATGCTCGGCTGGGGGTCTTGTAACGGAAGTCTTGTGAAGTCTCGCTTTTTGGCCGCTGAAGCCTCGATTGACGTGACCGTTTTGAACCCCATCTCTTTTCAGCCCTGGCCGAATGGATGGGCAGGTTGTCTCTGGGCATTCATTCGGCCAGTCCTAGCCTGAAAGGCTGTATCTCATGGAAACGTTGCTTTCATTGACGATTTCCCGAACGGTCCGAACGTCCAGTGGATACGATCAGGATGGTGGTAGGGATCTTGAGTCTTGGTAAGTATTTAGGTATTCCCATCGCAACGGTTGGGCTCCGGTCAGCGGTACGAATTTTGGCTCTTGCGCATCGACTGATGTTGGTGCCGACTGGTAGGTCACTTTGGTAGCACACGGAGGCTTCCGTTCGGTGTGGTGCTGGAACGCATTGGTTCGGCCTTGGATATATACTGCCCGCGGGTCGAATTTAATGGTTTGATACCAAGGCTGTGCGTGTCTCAGCACCTTGCTGCATAATGGTTTTCCACCACGATGGCATTCTTCCAAAAACCGCAAACTATGACCCGCGCGCAGTATACACCCTTCCAATGTTTCTTTAAGCCAAGACTCCTTAAACAAACAAGAACCCGGTGTGTGGGCGTCCATCAGTCGCTGCGCAAGAGCCCGAAATTTTCGGTATGTTCCGCGTGGCAAAGGGCACCGTCGATTAGGGATGGGGTCGGCCCTCCCTAATCGGCGGTGTTGGGTGGGACTGCGCTATGGCTTTAACGGTCAATTAGGTGCATGATGGACGTCGGTCATATAGTGTCAGAAGCTGGCTCTCTCGACGAAATCTCTGTGGAGGGGTTTGGATGGGCCGATGGGTCGACAAATTAAATGCGCTGGGACTGGGCTTCGTGTTAAGCGGCGCTACGGGGTATTGCTTGGCTTTGTTTGGTGTTGGACGTTTGGTGGGAGGGCTCATGCTCGTGGGGGTGTTCATCACCTGGGGCACCCTTTCGGTCTGGGTTCATCCGTTGCCAGGTCATCGCTGGTTTGTGGCGATTTCTTCCGAGTCTAAGCCTTCGGGGTTCTCTCCGGCAATCCGCCGGATTCTTCGTGTGGGCAGTGTGGCTGAACTGTGCGCTTATCGAGATACGGTGTTCAATGCTGCTCAGGTGTGGGGTCGCTGGAATAAGAGAAACGTCCAATGGACCAGTGTCGTCGCGTTAGCGGTGGTTTTCAATGTGAGCAGTATCATCAAGGGAAAAGTGCCATTCACCGACATGAATTCGTTGATCGTGGCTGGTTTCGGTGTGCTTTTGCAGTTTTTCAGTGAACTTTGGTTGTTCCGTCGAATTCAGTACGTACGCGAAACAGTGGCATAATTAAACTACTATCAAACCGAACTGGTGAGAAGATGCGTTGAGATCACGACTCAAGGTCACTCGATGGTCCGCGGGATGGGCTTTGGCCCCCGCGGCATCGACCGCGGCTCCATCGCTCCACCAGAATCCCCACCACCACCGGATCTTGGTCGGTTCCCGGTCCTTGTTTCCCTGGGCCATCCTTGGACGACGCCCAGGACTTTGACTCTTGCGGCCAACAGAGGTATCGTCGCGTTTTACCAACCCCGCTAACTGAACCTTGGGATTGCGATCGGCCATCGCGCGTTGAATGTGATGATGCATACCCCAGGCCGTGGCGTCCTGCAAGCGGCGTTC
This sequence comes from Bacillota bacterium, assembly GCA_023475835.1. Taxonomy (GTDB): domain Bacteria; phylum Bacillota; class Sulfobacillia; order Sulfobacillales; family Sulfobacillaceae; genus JAMCVM01. The sequence continues at coordinate 20,100 of JAMCVM010000216.1, forward strand.
TCGGCTGAAGACTAGCGCCGATTTCCCACCCTTATCCATGGCCAGGAACAACATCGCGAGAAGCCCGATCCGCAAAGCCACTTTGGTATGCTGAAACATGGTGCCGACAGTCAGAGATGCTTGACGACCACAAGTGTTGTATTCATACAAAGGCAGGGTTCGGCCGATCCGTTGCACGGTGTACGATACTGGCCGCAGGTCGAAGTTTTCATTTTACAAGAACGACCTACTGGTTGGGACCCTTATTTAGCAGGGTGTGGGGACGAACAAGGCTTTGGTCGCAAACCGGGACATTTGATCCGCGTGCAGTATGCTTGGTCCCCTGACACTTGGAACACACAAATCCCTTCGGCCACCCTTGGATTATCAAATGCGCCGTAAAACCCCTAGCTTTAGCTATGGGGATATAAGGCGCTCGCCGTCAAGCGAAGGGTTGTCGTCTCCGAGAAGCTCCGGCCTTGCTTGCGCCAGTGGCGAAGCCCATCCCTCGACTCTGAAAGCCGCCCGGGTCTTGACCGGCGACAAGGGGTACGACCGTCGGTCCCTGGTCACTGAACTTTGGGAGACCAACCGGATGAAACCCGTCATCGATAGCCGGACTCTGTGGAAGGATGGGGAGATTCGCCATGGGCTACCAGGCCAGGCCAACGTCACGTACGACTATAAGGGGTCGTCGCATGGGATGACCCAGCCACGGGGATCCACCGGACGATGGCCAACGGGGGCGTCGAACAAGATTGGTCGACGCCCAAAAAGGTGTGTCCGGTGGACGTCTCGGGGGGCGTCTTCGAAGGTGCTGAGGAGTGCCCCGTCAAGCATCCGCTTCGGATAAAGTGAGACACCGATCGCCGGATTTTCACGCCGATCGACCCGGCGAGCTACCGGTGGCAGTCAGGACTATCAAGCTCGCACTGCGGTGGAACGAGTTAATCGCTGGCTAGAAGTGTCCTTGGGATTCGAATTGCATACGATTCGGGGCCTCAAGAAAATGCGGTGGCGATGTGGGTGGGCCCTGGTGGTTATGTTGGTTATGGCGCTAACTTTCTCCTCCATAACCGAAGACCTATTCGCATTCAAACCGGCGTCCGAGATGTTGAAGCGTTCGTCGAATATTGAGTAGCTTCATCCGTCGGATCAAGCCGTTGGTGGCATTGCGCGGCGTTGCTCTGACTTGCGGACCGCATTTGGTTCGGACTTGGGGCCGGTCTTCATCATAAGCCATGGGCCGGACGTAATGCAGGCGGATTTCAATTCCCCAGTGCCCTCGCACATGCCTCCCGATCCGTTTAGTCGAGTCCTTTTTCGGGGGTGATGGTCGGGGGCTATAGTCGTCCAACTCGACGGCCGCGATCACTTCGTACAACGGGGGGTGATTCATTTTGACTTCACTGATGTGGTCAGCCTGTTTGTCTTCGACAAGAAACCGCGCGGTCTCGGTTTGGGTATGGAGGGCATCGATGGTCCCGACATTGCCGACAATGTCCAAGGGATCGAGCAAATCTTTAATCATGGGGATCTCATTGGTGTCAAGTCCCAAGTTATTTGATCGTAGAAGTCTCGCTTTACGTGACCGTCCCATCCTGAACGGACGATACAACGCCACGTTTGCTCCGTTCCAAGAAGTCATTATGGACTGTTTAGAACACGCCCCGACGCGGCATAAAGCTCAACTAGATAGTGTCCTGACGTTAAACGTTCAGCTGGTCAAGTCAGCTGTCTAAACCGTCCATGGTACCCCGCGAGGCGTAGAGATCCGAGGTGACTTGCGCCTTAAACGTCGGAGTAGGGGTGTTCATCGCGCATCTCCATGGCAACACGTAAGGGCCTTTCAGATTGTCTGAATGACTGGGTCTACTATGCATTGGTTGAGTCCCGTTCCCCAAACACACGGATAGCGACTATCCACGCGACCTCAGTATTCCATTAAGGTTACGATCGAGACCTTTGGTCCCTACGATTAGGCCCTTACGGACCTAGCAAATAATTATGTCAAAACCGAAACTTAATGATAATTGAGAAAGGAGAGTGACATATTCCATGGATGGCTCCACTGTGGGTTGGAAGGATGCCTGTGATGGTTTTCGAGCTTCGGCAAGTCACGGGTCCGACGCTATTGTAGAGTCTCGATTTGAAGATTTGAAACCTCCTTTAGACCCTGGTAGAGCGCCTTACGAAGCGGAGAGGTGCTTATATTGCGGCGGGAATGGCGCTCCCGCGCCGTGCACGGCGGCCTGTCCAGCCTCCGTCGATGTGCCGGCTTTTATCCGCTCCATTGCCAAGGGGCAGTTGGCTCGGGCCGCGGAGATTATCCTTCGGGACAATCCATTAGGAGGGTCCTGTGGTCGTGTTTGCCCCACGGAAGAGTTATGCGAAGGCGCTTGCGTTCTCGTATCACAATCCAGGCGGCCAGTGCATATTGGACGTTTGCAGCGCTACGCGACCGATGCCGGTTTCTTCAGCGAGGGAATAGAGGCTTCCTCGGTGGCCGTTCTCCGAACTTCGGGACTTAAAGTTGCCGTGATAGGGGCCGGCCCAGCTGGAATGGCGTGCGCTAGTCAATTGGCTACATGGGGCTACAAAGTGACGGTTTATGATTCGCGTCCCGAGCCTGGCGGCTTAATTCGATTTGCGATTGCGCCATATCGTTTGGTCCAGTCGCCCTTGACAGAGGAAATGCAACGCATCCAGCGTTTAGGAGTGAAATTTCACTTCAACCACCCCATTTTAGGCCCGGACGCGGTTCGAAGCTTGGAGGGTGCAGCCGACGCCGTTTTTTTGGGCGTGGGATTAGGAGAAGACCTGGTCGTGCACTACCCCGGGGATGACCTCCCCGGAGTGTGGGAGTCGTTAACATTCATCGAACGCCTGAAGACCGGCCGCTCCCCTGCCGTGGGGCACCGCGTAGCCGTCATTGGGGGAGGAAACACCGCGATTGACGTCGCCCGTGAATCTCTCCGTCTCGGTGCTGAAGAAGTCACCATAGTTTATCGCCGTACCAAGGAAGAGATGCCAGCCTATCACCAGGAGGTGACCGACGCTGAACGAGAAGGTGTGAGATTCCTGTGGCTTGCTGCGCCCGTACGGTTCATCGGAGAAACACGGCTAGAGTCCATCCAATGTCAACATATGCGGCTTGGCAATGAGGACGAATCGGGCCGACGGAAACCAGAACCTGTTTTGGGAAGCGAGTTTATGTTACCCGTCGACACCGTGATTCGAGCGATGGGACAACGTCATCGTACTGAATGGCACGATTGGATCTCAGACCTAAACCTCACACACGGTTTGATTGAGGTGAATCCCCAAACCCTTCAAACGTCCAATGCCAAATATTTTGCGGGGGGAGATGCCGTTAATGGTGGAGCCACAGTGGTGGATGCGGTTGCGATGGGAAAGGCGGCTGCACGAGGGATCCGCGCATATTTGCAGCCGAACAAGGTGGAAATCCCCCAATTCAATTCCTACGTAGCGTCAGAGTCCAACGAATTGGCGGATCAGATGGTGTACCACCAGGGAAAGGCCACCCTCTCGGTCGACCGGGATTGGTGTAAGGGGTGCAATATCTGCGTGGAGGATTGTCCCGCGCACATTCTGGCATTGGATTATAACGAAAAGGTGTATGTAACCGACATGACACGTTGTATCCTCTGCGGAATTTGTGCAGTCCGTTGTCCTGATTTCGTAATTTCAGTCGCGACCGGAGATGAAGAAATCAGGAAGTTCAGCCCAGTGACTATGAACTCAGGAGGAAGTCAATATGCGGCTAGTCCAAGGGAATGAAGCAGTCGTTTTGGGGGCGTTAGCCGCCGGCTGCAATTTTTATGCTGGATATCCGATTACGCCGGCCACAGAGATTATGGAACAAATGGCTCGGATGCTTCCCGGACGGGGTGGAGTATTTATTCAAATGGAGGATGAATTGGCCGCCTTGGGGGCGGTGATTGGAGCCACTTGGGGTGGTATGCGGGCTATGACTGCGACGTCAGGGCCCGGATTTTCGTTAATGCAAGAGCACATTGGCTATGCCGCGATGACACAAACACCCTGCGTCGTGGTCGACTCACAACGGATTGGCCCTTCAACGGGACAACCGACCATGCCAGCGCAGGGTGATGTCATGCAGGCTCGCTGGGGTTCCCATGGCGATCGACCTGCGATTGTGGTGACCGCATCATCGGTCAAGGACGTCTATGACATGACCCAACAAAGCTTTACTTGGGCTTTTACCTATCGGTTACCCGTCGTCTTGCTTTTGGATGCCGTATTGTCTCACATGCGTGAAAACATCGAGTTGCCTGCTGTCTCTCCGCCGTCTCTCCCTACTTCCGCTGACTCCGCCGACTCCGAGGACCCTTATAAGCCGTTTGGGAACCATCCCTTTGTTCCTTTTAGTGCAAACACGCGGACGATAGTCAGTGGGTTAGCACACGATGAAACTGGGAACACGCGCGGGGCGGTCGGGCCAGCCAGTGAGCAAATTCTTCGTGATTCGCTTTCTCATCTAGACGAAGACTATCAAAAGATAACTCGGCATCGGAATTATAGGCTCGAGGATGCGCAATGGCTCATCATCAGTTATGGCATCACAGCGCGAGCGGCACGGGCCGCTGTCGACATATTGCGCGAAAGTGGCGTACGAGCGGGCCTTTTGGAACTTATGACACTGTGGCCTTTTCCAGAACTTATCGTCAAGTCCATAGCCCGACATGTCCAAGGAATTCTTTTACCTGAATTAAATTTGGGGCAACTGGTTTTGCCTCTTAGGGCCGCGGTGGGAGGACTTTGCCCCGTCGCCGGATTGGGAAGAGCCGATGGCGAACTGTTTACTCCCGAAGCCATCGCACAAGCCATGATATCGCATAGTCGCAAGATCGAAAGGAGGGTGTCGCATCATGCCTAACGTTGGAAACGATTTACATCCATACCTACGGCATCAGATGATGCCTACGGTTTGGTGTCCCGGATGCGGACACGGCAACATTGCACGGGCCATTGCTACTTCTTTGGAACGTCTCGAACTGGATTTGGGGCACGTGGTAGTGCTGGGTGGCATCGGCTGTTCAGGTCGCACCCCCTTTTATTTTAACACCAACGCCATGCATACCACACACGGGCGAGTTCTGGCCTTCGCTACCGGACTGAAGCTGGCCAATCCATCGCTCACAGTGATTGTGGCCATGGGTGACGGGGATGCCTTAGCGATTGGAGCAGGTCACTTTATTCACGCAGCACGGAGGAATATTGATTTGACGGTTGTTTTGTACAACAATAGCATATACGGTATGACCGGTGGCCAACAGGCACCGACCACACCTCGTTCGTTTCGGTCCACTACATCGCCCTTTGGCGGTATCGAACCCGCCTTCGACGCAGTCGACCTAGCGTTAGCTGCAGGGGCGACGTACGTGGCAAGAACAACCACCTTTGACTTTGCTGAAATGCCCGAATATATTTCGGGCGGTATTCGTCATCCAGGATTCGCGATGATAGAAATTTTAAGTCAGTGCCCGACGTACTTTGGAAGACTCAACCAATTAGGCGATGCGCCCGAGATGATTGAGTATCAACGCAATCACACGGTGATGGCGGGTGACGAGAGTCAGATCGGCCGTGACGACTTGTTGGGCAATCTTCCTGTCGGGATATTCCGCCAGGAAATTCGTCCCGAGTATACCCATCAATATGCCGAACTTAGCCAAGCACAGGGGGGAGATTACCGTGCATAAAGCCGTTCAAACCCCAGACCGTTTGGGTATACGCTTAACTGGACGGGGGGGACAGGGTATTATCCTTTCGGGCGTGATTATCGCTCAAGCCGCCATGTACGATGGGCGGTTTGTAGTGCATACGCAAAGTTACGGGCCCGAAGCCCGTCTCGGGGCGTCGAAATCCGAAGTGATGATCTCTCGTTGGGAAATCGCTTTCCCTGAAGTGGTGTTGGCTGACATTCTGTTGTGCTTGTCACTCGACGCCTATCTCAAGTACGGTTCACAGGTGGCTTCCAATTCGCTGTCTGTCATTGACGACTTGATTGGTATCACGGCGCCGGCACCGGGCCAAGTGATCTTGCCTTTAAGACGCACAGCTCGGGACTTAGGAAACGAGTTGAGCGCAAACATCGTAGGTCTTGGCGCATTGGTTGCAATTACCGAACTCGTGGAAGTCCATCATGTTCAGCAAGCCATTAAAGAACGGGTAAAGCCGGAGTTTTCTGAGGTCAACCTGAAGGCATTTACGCGAGGACTGGAGCTCGGGGAACAATGGCATGCTTCTGCATGAATTGGTCGATGTTGCATTTTGGTGGGGATTGCAGTTTTTGGGGGAGTTGCTCCGATAATTGAGGTGGAAGTTCGTGGCCCAGTCAAATAGGTAGGGTTCGCTATTCCCGGAAGCGATGTAAGTCATGTAAATTTTTGGTATACAAATAGAGAGACGGTTCGAGTGATCCGGTCGTCGTCGACGAATTTGCCTTGTATGAATGCAGCAGGTGTGGTCGTCAAGCATCTCTGACTGTCGGCACCATGTTTCAGCATACCAAAGTGGCTTTGCGGATCGGGCTTCTCGCGATGTTGTTCCTGGCCATGGATAAGGGTGGGAAATCGGCGCTAGTCTTCAGCCGAGAACGCCGCTTGCAGGACGCCACGGCCTGGGGTATGCATCATCACATTCAACGCGCGATGGCCGATCGCAATCCCAAGGTTCAGTTAGCGGGGTTGGTAAAACGCGACGATGCCTCTGTTGGCCGCAAGAGTCAAAGTCCTGGGCGTCGTCCAAGGATGGCCCAGGGAAATAAGGACCGGGAACCGACCAAGATCCGGTGGGGGTGGGGATCAGGGTGAACGAACAGGGACATCCGCCGCATGCATTGTTGGAAGTTGTGGCGAATTTCAAGCAAGAAACGGTGCTAGAAGTCCTCAAACGGCGCATGGATCAGGCAGGGGTCTGGTGGAGCGATGCATCCGCGGTCGATGCCGCGGGGGCCACAGCTCATCCCGCGGATCATCGAGTGACCTTGAGTCGTGATCTCAACGCATCTTAAGTGTTTCATTGGATGAATACGCTCATTAGTCTCGCGACAACCGTTATCGATGGCACCTATCACGGGCGCGGACGACCCTCGGAAGTCCCCGACGGCAACGGTGTTTGGAAGCGTTGACGGATCGATTTAATCGTCGGTACCTGGGAACCCGGGTCGCCGACCGCTTACGGATGGCGTGTGTGACGCGTCCACCGCATTCGTACGCCAGATCGTGCGACAAAGCCGTTGCCGGTGAGGCCACCGAAATCGCCTATTCAGGATAAAATGAGGTTCGCAAGGTCGTCATGCTTGGAGATGAGGGGCTTATGGTCTCCTTTTGCGTCTTCCAAACCACTGGACCACCGAATTGCCTGCGGCCTGTCCCTCGTACGACGCTTCGGCCGATCTCATCACCTCCTGAATCCTAGTGGTATGACACGTCGTACCAACGTCCCACGCAAAATCAGTCGGATCGGCGCATTGGCTTAAAGGGCATACGCTTCCGTAAAGAAAGCGGGGGGAGACTCATCCCTACAACCTGACTGATCTGAGGGTGCATGTCCGTGGAGCCTCACCGGGAGGAGGCGAACCCCGGATGTTGCGGAATATTCTGGTAAATAGCCGGCCGTTCGTGTGGCTATGGTGTGTTTTTTACCCCTCAAAAGGCTCGGAGAGAAGGCGGTCACCTTCGTTCCGGCGATGTCGGACCGCACGCCACCCCGTTGCTCTGGACCGGACCAGATGCCGTGGAGCCCCTCTACGAAGCTTATTTTCCGTTGCGGATATCGTCTAGAGTCTCAAGAGCATAGACAATTTCACTGAACGAGGCAGCGCAGGCTGCCCCGATGGGAGATTGCACCGAAAATCCAGGCCTGACCGGATCGGTGCCACCTAAAGCAAAATAACGGACCAGGTTCCACCATTGACCATCAAGAGAGTAGTGAAAGGCAAATGTCTTGCCGACTTTTGAGACTCGTAAATAAACCGAATTTCCTTCGATGGCGGTGGAGTTGCAATCGTCGGAGGTGCCTCGAGTAACGACCGAGACAATGGTCGGTTGACCCTGAGCAGAGTATTCGAAGCACAGCTTGGCCCACAGGTCGTCGGTAACCTGGATGTGGAGCGTGCCGGCATCGTACTTCTCTTGGAAATGGACCGTTACTTTCGCACGGAGCAAGAAGTCTTGGCTCATCGGTTCGAACAACGCACATGGGGCATTCCGTTTGATCGACAACCCAGACGGATCCAAGAACCAATCTTCGGCGGGGCCTGAGACCATCGTAAGGGCAGCCGAACCTGTCTCCCATGACTGGGGACGATTTTTCCAAGAGAGCTCGCGGTCTAAAAGGTCAATACGAAATCGTTCCAAATTTCTATGCCTCCTCATCGAAGTCACTGAACGGACCGGCCACCGAAAGCTGGCCGGAGATGGCAGGGCGGCGAGCCGCATACCTTTCGCCCAGCCCCACGGTTAAGACTGGCTAAAGTGTATGGAAGGAGCGGAGGGTTGTCAATCCGACGGCGAGGGTTTAGACGAGGCCGATAGAACGAACCGACCCGGTGTTCCGCGCTCCACGGCATCACAGGAATCGATATCGTACCGACTTTCTGCGAAGAGATCAGTTCCTGCCATGCTAGCTCGGCTCATCTGGTCCAAAGATGCTGCCAGGCAGAATCTATCGGAACGCAAGATTTTTGCAAGTGTTGCAGAGGCTCATGGGAGTCGAGAATGCCATACATCCTGTATGCCATCTATATATTCGCCACCAAAGAATTGAAACGTACTCCTTGATCAAGAGGGCTATGGCACTCAAACCTGATCGGTGCCAGTATCAGATCGTTAATGCCGAGTATATCAATCCCCAACGCCAAAGGCCATATCGAAGAGAGTGCGTAAGCACCAGAAAATCATCCGGTGCGTCCACCACTGCCGGAGCCAGGGTCTTGCGAATGGGCCGTCAGCCCCTGCGAGGTTTCGTCGATGGTGGCCTGCGAACCGTAAGGCTGTTGGCTCAACTCGCGACATTTCGTCCTAGTGTGCGCCCGGTGACGGCGCACAGGGCATTGGGACGCCGAACAAGCCACCGCCGGAGCAGGTCGTGGCTGAAGAACGAAGGCGTCCTTTAATCCCCGTCTGAATCTGGTTGATGACCGCCTTTAAAGAAACGGTTTTAACTCGACGGGGCGATGAAACGAGGGTTCTTAGGCGGCATGACGTATTGACAATCAGAAAAAACGGCAGTAAACTCAGGGATATAGCAACCTATGGGTTGTAGTCATCGGCAATGACCGGGAAGAGTACTTAGGTGAACGTCGTTCGAGAGAGCCTCCTTATCGGTGCAAGGGGGGCACGTCACAACCTAACGAATGGGCCCGTGAGCTTCCAACCGAAAAGTGAGTAGGCTTGGACGGATTCTTCCACCGTTAACCGGGAAGACGATATCGGAGTCGGATGATTGACATCCCGTATCGGCTAAGTGAGACCGTTTCGGTCTAATCAGGGTGGCACCGCGGAGATACCTTCGTCCCCAATGGGAGAAGGTCTATTTTTTGCGGGAGGCGCCTTATGGATCGAGAACAGGGACTGCGGCTATGGCAGGGAGACAGTCCTCACCTGGCTCTAGTCAAACGATTTAATATTGATCAGCTTACCCCGATTTCTGCATTTCTTCGCTTGCGCTCCTTAGGATCTCGCGCCCTCCTGGAAAGTGTTGAAGGGGACCTGAAGATTGCCCGTTATTCGTTCATCGGGGTTGGGACTAAGGCCGTGCTTTATCATCGCGACGGTCAAGCCGTGGTCGAAGGCCCTCAAATCTCCCTGACCGGAGACGATCCAGTGCCTCTTTTGCGCAAGGTCAATGAAGTCTTTAAGGTCGCCGTGCCCGACGACGAAGAATTGCCCTACACCGGAGGGGCTCTGGGGTACTTTGGCTATGACTGGGTCCGGCGCTTGGAACACTTGCCGAACCACCACGAACATCCGGGGCCCGATTGGGAGTGGTTTTGGCCGGAAACGGTGGTGGCGTTTGATCATCATCGCCATTGTCTAACCCTTATTGTCGAGGCAGCACAAAACCGCCTGGAGGACGCTCGAGAACGCATGCAAGCCGTAGAACAGGCGCTGTCGCGTCCATTTGGCTGGCAGGCGCCCGAAGTCGTGCGCACCGCTCCCGTCGTTTCCAATTTGGATCAGGGCAGATATCACGCGATGGTGGCTCGAGCCAAACAATACATTCGTGATGGCGACATTTTTCAAGTGGTGCTGTCGCAAAAGTTGTCTAGCCAGGTGGCCGGCGATCCCTTCAACTTATATCGCAAGCTCCGGTTGGTGAATCCTTCGCCGTACTTATTCTATTTTGAAGGGGCATCTAAAACTCTGGTGGGTGCGTCGCCAGAAGCGCTGATTCGTGTAACCCAAGGTGTGGTGGCTAATCGCCCGATTGCTGGCACGCGGCGCCGGGGCATCAATGCGGCCGAAGACGAAGCGTTGTGGCAGGATTTGATCCAAGATCCTAAGGAACTATCCGAACACACGATGTTGGTGGATTTAGCCCGAAACGATTTAGGCCGGGTTAGCCAGTATGGCAGTGTTGGCGTCACCGAATTGATGGTTCGCGAGTCTTATTCCCACGTGATGCATATTGCCTCGGAGGTCCAAGGTCAGCTTCGACCAGAATACGACGCCTTGGATGCCCTGGCAGCCAGCTTTCCCGCCGGGACCTTAAGTGGGGCGCCCAAGATTCGCGCCATGGAGATTATCGAAGAACTGGAAGTCGAGGCTCGCGGAGCCTATGGCGGCGTGGTGGGATATCTGTCCCATCGCGGAGACCTCGATGCCTGCATTGCGATTCGCACGCTGGAGGTAACTTGCGACGGGCAGGTGACGGTCCAGGCCGGTGGCGGGGTGGTGGCTGATTCCGATCCTGAGGCCGAGCGTCGAGAGTCCTTTAATAAGGCGGCCGCTCCGCTTTCGGTCTTGGAACCCGATGAGGAGGACTGGTTATGATATTGATGATTGATAACTACGACTCATTTACCTACAACCTGGTTCAATATCTCGGTATCTTGGGAGAGACCTTGACCGTCGTCCGCAATGATGAAATGGACATTGAGAGCTTGGCCGCTCTTCGGCCGGATCGGGTGGTGATCTCACCGGGCCCCGGTCGTCCCAAAGACGCGGGAGTGATTGTTCCCTTGATTCGTCAAATGGCACCTAAGGTGCCTATTCTAGGCGTGTGTTTGGGCCACCAAGCAATTGCCGAGGCCTTTGGTGGGCAAGTGGTGCCGGCGGTGCGCTTGATGCATGGCAAAGCCGATCAGGTATATCATAGAGGTCGCGGAAGCGTGCTCTTTGATCACATTGCGGACGGATTTTCGGCGGGGCGTTATCATTCTTTAGCCGTAGCCTTAGCGCCTGAACTTCCGCTTGAGGTCTTGGCAGAATCTGATGATGGAACCATTATGGCTATATGCCATCGGGAGTATCCAACCTATGGGATTCAATTTCATCCGGAGTCCATCTTGACCCCCGATGGCATGCAACTTTTGCGAAATTTTCTCAGAATACCACCGCTGGTCGGAGCGACAGGCGATCTAGGAGGCGCACTGTGAGCAGTGTGATAGCAGAGACATTGGCGCGCTTGGCCGATGGCGAGCACCTGAGTGCGGCCGCCGCGGAGCAGGTGATGGACGCGGTGATGGCCGGAGAGGCCTCGCCGGCTCAAATTGGAGCCATCCTGATGGCGCTTCGCCTCCGAGGGGAGTCGGCCGAAGAAATTTCTGGATTTGCGCGGTCCATGCGCAATCATGCCCTGTCGGTGCTCATCCCCCGCCGTCCGGTCGTGGATACCTGCGGCACCGGCGGCGATGGATCGCACAGTTTCAATATTTCGACCGCCGCCGCCTTGGTGGCCGCTGGGGCCGGAGCGACCGTGATTAAGCATGGCAACCGGGGAGCGAGTTCGAAGAGCGGCAGTGCCGACTTGTTGGAGGCGCTCGGCATTCAACTCAATCCAACGCGGCAGACGTGGACTCAAATGGTTAAAGAGACGGGATTTGGGTTTGTGTTTGCTCAAAGCGTGCATACAGCGATGCGTCATGCCGGCCCAGTACGGAAGGAACTGGGAATTCGCACCGTCTTTAACTTGCTCGGCCCGTTAACTAATCCGGCATCGCCCGAGTACCAAGTGATCGGCGTGTTTGACGCTGACCGCATTGCTCTGATGGCGGAGGCATTGGTGCAATTACAGGTAGACCGCGCTCTCGTCGTTCATGGTGACGGGTTGGATGAGGTCACGCTTTCCGGAGTGACGGACTATGCTTTGGTCGATGGCGGAGCGATTGTGCATGGACAGTGGACACCCGATAGTTTTGGCTTGCCGTGGTATCCCAAAGCGGCCATCCGGGGAGGAGAGCCTGCGTTTAATGCCGAGATTTGCCTGGGAATTGTAGCAAATGAGGCTAGCGCGTACTCGGATGTGGTGCTTGCCAATGCCTCCGTGGCTCTGTTGGCCGCGCGTATGGTCGCCGATCCCAAAGAAGGGGTGCGCTTGGCCCGTGACGCCATCACCAGTGGACGGACGGCTAAGGTTTTGAAGCAATTGCAAGAAATGTCGGAGATCACTCAAAGTGGGTCATGACCGCGGTGCCTGTCATGACCTCTGGAGTTAGGGGGTGGATGGATGTTTTTAGAAGATATCGTCGCCGCGGTGGATCGTCGAGCCCAGCAGTGGAGGCTAGAGGAAGATAGCATTCGCAACCAGGCGGCAGGCGCGCCGGCACCGCGATCGCTGGTGCAGGCTTTGACGGCGGCTTTTCCGGTGGGTGTCATCGCCGAGTGCAAACATCGCTCGCCATCCAAGGGATGGCTAACTGAGGCATACGATCCGGTGGCCCAAGCCAAGCGCTATCAATCCGTAGGGGCGTCAGCGCTCTCGGTGTTAACCGAACCGGAGTATTTTGCGGGGTCGATGGATCATCTGGCGGCGGTGCGCAAAGAGGTTACGCTTCCGGTGTTATGTAAGGATTTTGTACGCCATCCCATCCAAATCTGGCAAGCTCGAAGCCATGGCGCCGATGCGGTACTGCTCATTGTGCGAATCGTACCGGACCGAGAGAGGTTGCAAGCATTGAAAGATCTTATTGAGGAGTTGGGGATGGAGGCGCTCATCGAAGTCCATTCCGAGGCTGAACTCGAGACCGCGCTGTCATTAAATCCGCGCTTGGTTGGGGTCAATAATCGGGATTTAGACAGCTTTGAAACGACGTTGGAATTCTCTAGACAGATGGCGGAAAAAATCCCCAAAGCCATCACCGCGATCAGCGAAAGTGGAATTCAAAACGCGGAAGACATTATACACCTGAATGGGCTGGGCTATCGTGCGGTCTTGGTTGGTGAGGCCTTAATGCGTGGAAGGCCAATTTTCGAGGATCTTAGATCATGACCCCACCGGCAGTCAAAATTTGCGGCATTGGCTTGGCGGAAACTGCGGAGATTGCGTTTGAAGCCGGAGCCGACTATCTGGGTCTGGTGTTTGCCCCGAGTCCGCGTCAAGTCAATCCGGAGCAGGCCAAAGAGATTGTTCGGGCGGTGCCGGGGCGCTATATCGGGGTCTTTCGAAACATGACGGACCTGGATTATGCCGCCCAGGTGGCCGAGACAGTGGGCATTTTTGGAATCCAATGCCATGGATGTTCGCCGGCCGGGTGGGTGGCCTGGGCCAAGACCCGGGGTCTTATGGCCGTAGCTACGGACCTCAGAGTAGCCGACGCCGATGTCTGGTTATTAGACGGGCCTCGCTCGGGATCAGGCATTTCCTGGGAATGGGAGTTGCCTAATGACCACCGGCCATACTGGATTGCCGGTGGTTTGAGGCCAGACAACGTGCGTCAGGTCGTTGAGCGCCTCAGCCCGGCGGGAGTGGATGTCTCTAGTGGAGTGGAAACCGATGGTCAAAAAGATCCGATACGCATCGTTAGATTTATCAAGGAGGCGAAGGCATGGCCACGATGAAACGGGTTCCTGACCGTTCAGGCCGGTTTGGGCCGTTCGGTGGGCGATATGTGCCTGAGACCCTGATTCCCGCGGTTGACGAACTGGAGGCGGCATATCGCCAATGGCGGGGGGATGCGGGATTTAAGGCGGAATTAAAGGAGTATTTGGCTAATTACGTGGGGCGGCCGACGCCGTTGAGACGAGCCGACCGAATGAGCGAGGCTCTAGGTTTTGAGGTCTATCTGAAACGGGAGGATCTTAATCACACTGGAGCCCACAAGATTAACAACACGATTGGACAGGTGCTCTTGGCCAAGAGGATGCAAAAGCGTCGCATCATTGCCGAGACCGGAGCCGGCCAACATGGAGTGGCCACAGCTACCGCTGCCAGCTTGTTTGGCCTTGACGCCGAAATTTTCATGGGCGAAGAAGATGTGCGCCGGCAGGCACTGAACGTTTATCGAATGAAAATCTTGGGAGCTCGAGTGATTCCGGTCACAAGTGGAACCCGAACCTTAAAGGACGCGACCAACGAGGCCATTCGTGATTGGGTGACCAACGTGCGCACTACCTTTTACGTCATTGGATCGGTGGTCGGCCCTCATCCCTATCCGATGATGGTGCGGGATTTTCAAGCGGTGATTGGGCAAGAGGCTCGAAGACAGGTCATCAAGGCTAGCGGATCTCTGCCCACGCATATTGTTGCCTGCGTCGGTGGCGGGTCCAACGGGATGGGAATCTTTTATCCCTTTCGTAATGATCCGGTCAAATTGGTGGGAATCGAAGCGGCCGGCCTAGGTTTGGAGAGCGGCCACCATGCTGCCAGTATCGCCGTGGGGGAGGTGGGCGTGCTGCATGGCGCGATGAGCTATTTGCTGCAAGATGAAGATGGTCAAATTCAGCCTGCTCATTCTATATCGGCGGGTCTTGACTATCCCGGGGTGGGTCCAGAACACGCCTATCTGCACAAAAGTGGACGCGCAGATTACTATGCGGTGACCGATGACGAAGCGTTAGCGGCGTTTCATCAGTTGGCTCGATGGGAAGGCATCATTCCCGCATTGGAAAGCGCCCATGCCGTTGCTTGGGTAATTCGCGAACAAGCGTCGTTAAAACAACAGGGCGCCCGGGTGTTGATTAATATTTCAGGTCGCGGCGACAAAGATGTCGATACCGTGTTTGCCCTGGAGCAAGGAGACCAAGGCCAATGAGCGAACGATCAGGTAGCGAAGCCATTCAAGCCGCGTTTATGGCCGCCAAGGCGTCCGATCGGGCGGCGTTGATCCCCTTTTTCACGGCCGGATTTCCCACCCTGGGGGTGCTGCCGGACTTGGTGAAGGCGGCGGAGGACGGTGGAGCGGACATCATCGAAATTGGCATACCGTTTTCGGATCCTCTGGCCGATGGCCCCGTGCTGCAGCAAGCCGCTAGCGAGGCACTAGCGCAAGGCACCCGGGTGCAGGCTATCTTGGATCTGTTGGGCCAACTGCCAACCGGAATTCCCCGAGTCTTTTTGACCTATGTCAATCCGGTACTGCGGCGGGGATATGTTCCGTTTGCGGCCGAGGCCAGGGAAGCCGGCATGGCCGGGGCGATTGTGCCCGACCTGCCTTGGACCGAATCCTCCGAACTGGCGCGAGCGTTTCAACACCAAGGCTTGGCTCTCATTCCCTTGGTTGCGCCAACGTCCACGGACAAGCACATGCGCGCGCTGAAGTCCGCCCACGGGTTTGTTTATGCGGTGTCGGTGACCGGGGTGACGGGCGCTCGACAAGGCATCGACGGCGGGGTGGAGGCGATGGTCGCCAGAATTCGACAGGCGGTGGATCTTCCAGTGGCAATAGGATTTGGCATCTCCACGCCAGAACAGGCACGGCGACTCGGTCACGTGGCTGATGGGGTGATTGTAGGCAGCGCCTTGACCCAGGCCCTAATGGCCAAACGGGCCAATCCTGCTCAAGCCGTCTACGATTTCTTGCATCCCATGCGTTTGGCGTTAGATTCAAGGTAAGGCGCTGAGAAATTTTCTTGAAAGGCCTTGACACTCTCTCACGCTCCGTGTAACATGCGGTTCAATCGAATAACCCAAAAAGCGATGACCGGGAAGGCGTCGGATGACAAGAGGCGAAGAGAAGCGGCGGATGGTGCGAGCCGTGCCTTGTCTCCAGACCGTACCCCCGGGAGTGCGCGTTGAACCTCGTGCAAGTCGAGCAGTAGACAAGACGGTGCTTCCCGTTACGGAAGACAGCCTGGCCTTATGGCCAGGACTGGCTAAGTGGTCGACCCGAGGTCGGCCAGTAGGGTGGTACCGCGGAGTGAAGGCCTTCGTCCCTAAAGGGGCGGGAGGCCTTCGTTTGATCTTTTCGCACGAACCCATATCAAGAGAAGGCAGGAGGAACGAGCTATGATTGTCGTAATGCGCCATGATGCCGAGCAACAACAAATTGAGGCGATTCGCCACCGATTGATTGATGAGGGCTTTCAGGTGCACTTGTCTCAGGGTGTGGAACGAACCATCATCGGAGTCATAGGAGAGAACACGGAAAGGGTGTTTGCGGTGTCGTCCATGGCAGGAGTTGAACAGGTGGTTCCAGTGCACCGTCCCTACAAGTTGGTGAGTCGCGAGTTTCATCCCGATGACAGCATTATTAATATTGGCAAGGTGCCGGTAGGGGGCAAACGGGTCATTGTCATGGCCGGGCCCTGTGCGGTGGAATCTCACGATCAGGTGATGCAGGCGGCCGAGGTCGTTCAGCAGTTGGGTTTGTCCGTCTTGCGGGGGGGGGCCTACAAGCCTAGGACGTCGCCGTACAGCTTTCAAGGAATGCGCGTGGAAGGGCTGAAAATCTTGGCCGAAGCGCGAGACCGCTATGGGCTGATGATTATCACCGAAGCGGTGGATCATGAAAGTTTGCAGCAAGTGGTGGAGTGGGCAGATGTGGTGCAGATCGGGGCCCGTAACATGCAAAATTATGAATTGTTGAAGGCGGTGGGACAGACCGATAAACCCGTATTACTGAAACGTGGGTTTGCCTCGACCATCGATGAGTGGCTGCAAGCCGCAGAATACATTGTGGCTCACGGCAATCCGAACGTGATCTTGTGCGAGCGTGGGATTCGCACCTATGAGTCCAAGACTCGAAACACCCTCGACTTGAGCGCGATTCCGGTGATTAAGGACTTGTCTCACTTGCCGGTGGTGATTGATCCTTCCCACTCGACTGGGCATTGGAACTGGGTAGCGCCGATGGCCCGGGCGGCAGTGGCCGCTGGCGCGGATGGATTGATTATTGAAGCTCATCCCAATCCGGCGGAAGCGCTGTCGGACGGACCTCAAAGTTTGAGTCTGCCTCACTTGGCGGAATTGGTGCATTCCTTGAGGGCGTTGGCCGAAGTGGTGGGACGGACTCTATAATGAGCCATCGTCCGTCCATCGGCATCATCGGCCTCGGGTTAATCGGCGGCTCGGCGGCTAAGGCGTTCGCCCAAGCGGGATTGTCGGTGTATGGCTATGATTTAGACGTGATGACGATTAAACGAGCCTATGCCGAGTCCGTGGTGGTCAATGCTGGGGCGGACTGGAGAGAATGGGCGGAGGGGGTCGACTGGGTCTTGATGGCTCCTCCGCTGGCCCAGGTCAATTCTTGGCTGACCCAATGGACGAGCCATGTTCAGCGCGCTCAACTGATCATTGACGTGAGTTCGGTCAAAAAAGGCGTGCTCCCGACCTTGTCGGCGCTGCCGCCGCGCTTTACTCCGATTTGTCTCCATCCCATGGCGGGGAGCGAACTCACCGGCTATCCGGCGTCGACGCCCGACTTATTCCGCGGTCATGTGTGCGCGGTGGTTTCGGTGCCGAACCGAGAATCGGCCCCGGAACCGGTCATTGCCGAAATTCTTCAGTGGCTTGGCATGCATGCCTACCCCATTGCCGGCTTGGCTCATGATCAAGTCGCAGCGTTGGTCAGTCACCTGCCATATCTAGTCTCTGCGGCTTTACTGGTGACGGCTGAACGCGTAGGTCCGCCGTTGGCCGACTGGCCGCAAATGGCGGGCCCGGGATTCTTGGACACAAGCCGGGTAGGCAGTTCGAGTCCAATGCTTTGGAATGAGATTTTGAGCGAGAACCGGGAGGCAGTGCTTCGGGTCCTGGAAGTATATTCGGAGGTCGTCAGCGCGTGGGTGGGCGACCTGAAGAGTGCACGACCGCCCGAAGGACTCAAGAGGGCGCAAGCCATTCGCAGCCGGGTAGAGGAGGGTAAACCATGGAATTGAATCCTATCGCCAAACCGGTGGACCGTCGGATGCGCCTTCCTGGCGACAAGTCGGTGACCCATCGGGCGATTTTGTTTTCGACCTTGACCACGGGTGTCGGCGAAATTCATGGATGGTTGTCAGCGGCTGACACTGAAGCCAGTTTGCGAGTCGCTCAGGCCTTTGGATCAACCATCCGAGAACAGACTTCGGAGCGGCTGGTGCTGGTAGGTGGCGGGGGGGCCAGCCGCTGGCAGGAGCCTGTCTGCCCGATCGATTGTGCCAATTCCGGAACCACTACGAGGCTTTCGGTGGGCTTGGCCACCGGAGCCAAAGATCAACTCACCATTTTCTATGGAGATGCCTCATTGAGCCGGCGGCCGATGGGGCGGGTGGCGGATCCGTTGACGGAGTTGGGTGCGGCCATTTGGACGCGGAAGGGAGGGCAGGCTCCCATTGCCGTACGCGGCGGAGGAGTGCGTGGAGGGACCGTTCACATGGCGGTTGCTTCGGCTCAGGTGAAGTCCAGCCTGCTCTTGGCTGGCCTTAATGCCACGGCTCCCTTGACTGTGGTCGAATCGATCGCGACTCGAGACCATAGTGAACGGATGCTGATGGCGTTGGGCGCAAAGGTCGATACGGTGGAAGAACAGCGGGGGTTTCGCATTACTATCGAACCGCATCCCGAACCATTCAATGCCATGGATGTGCGCGTGCCCGGCGACCCTTCCTCGGGGGCATTTTGGGCAGCCTTGGCAGCTTTGGTGCCTGGCTCTCGCTTAATGTTGGAAGCGGTAAGTTTGAACCCAGGGCGCCTAGGCTTTTATCAAGTGCTGTCTACCATGGGGGCGAAGGTTCGCTTTGATGAACGCGGAAGAGATCCTGAACCGTGGGGGGATATAGAGATTTCGTCTAGTCCGCTCACGGGAATGGATATTCCACCGGCTCTGGTGCCGTCGATGATCGATGAGTTGCCGTTGGTAGCTCTTTTAGCATCTCAGGCGGCGGGAGTGAGTAGTGTGAGAGGCGCCGAAGAACTGCGGGTGAAGGAAAGTGATCGCATTCAGACCACAGTCGAGGGATTGTCTCGAATGGGTGCTCTGATTGAAGAATTGCCGGATGGATTTCGCGTCCAAGGGAGATCGCCTCTTCGCGGCGCTCGAGTCCAGTCGCATGCGGACCATCGGATTGCTATGATGCTGACGGTGGCGTCGGCTATTGCCGACGGACCGACCACTCTAGAAGGTGGCGAAGCCGTGGCTATTAGCTATCCGGCCTTCTTCGACACCTACCGGAGTTTCGTTGCATGAGAGCGGCGAAATGAATCGGGACCACACACCGGTTTTCGTGGGTATTGATGGCGGCGGATCTTCGACTCGATTATTGATCATCGACGAAGAAGGTCGAACGCTCAAAGCGGTGCGGTCCGGTCCCGCTAATCCCCTGGTGGTAGGATGGGATCGGGCTTACGCATCATTGGACGAGGTAGCGCAGTCATGGGATCAACTCGGTTGGACTGTGGTCGGATTGGTGGCTGGATTGGCTGGATCGGACCGTGCCGAAGTCCGAGCTAAATGGTTGCAGTATTTTGACAAATGGTCGGTTGAAAAATTTTGGCTAACCGGAGACTACCGAATTGCTTGGGCTGCACTGAACCATGGTCAACCGGGGATGATCGTGATCGTAGGCACAGGCGCTATTGTGTACGCCGAAAGTCAGGACCAAGCAGTGCGTCGAGGTGGCTACGGATGGAAATTTGGGGATTTGGGTTCAGGGATTTGGCTGGGCACTGAGGCTTGCAAGGCGGCATTAGCCCAGTGGGAAGGTGCGGGAGAAAAGAGCGCTCTGACGCCAATGGTGTCCAAGCAATTGCGGGTCACCAACCCGGTTGAATTGTTGGAATACTGGTATGGACCGCGCTTTGACCCGCGATCGGCGGCGGATTTGGCCAAAGACGTGGTGCAGTTGGCTGAATTCGATGCCGTCGCCCATGGAATTGTTACGCGAGCCGCTCGGGGTTTAACTAGGCTCATGCTAAGCGCACTCGAGCCACTCGATTGGAACTACGATCCGGTGGGTGTGACAGGAGGATTGGCCCACGCTCTAAAACCGTGGCTGGAACGTGAATGGTGGAGTTGTGGACGCCTTGAGCCGCTCAGCGCGGTTCGTCTCGAACCGGTGAGCGGGGCCGCTATTTTGGCGAAGTTGTGGACGGAACAAGAGAGGAAGGCAGACGGTGGGACAGATTGAAGGACAAATTTGGGACAGTGCCCGGGCTGAGTTTGTAGGAGGGGTGCTGAGTTGGAATCCAGAAGGGATCATCGATGCGGTGCGCACAGCACCAAGCAGCGAGGCGCTTTTTGTTGTCCCTGGGTTCGTGGATTTGCATGTGCATGGTTCGGGTGGAAGGGATGTCATGGATGCTAGCCCCGAGGCCTTGACCACGATTGCGGTGCAGTTGGCACGCTACGGAGTGACCGGGTTTTTAGCTACGACTTTAACTGCGACGGCACAAGATTTAGCTCGAGCGGTGGATGCGGTTGCGGCCTACAAAGAATCGGACCAGGGCGCTTGCATTTTAGGGATGCATTTGGAAGGTCCCTTTATCGACCCCGAACACCGCGGGGCCCAGCCTCAAGAGCGAATTCGGTCGATGGATCAGCGAGAAATGCAAGATTTGCTGGGTCGCGCCAATGGCTCTATCCGGCTGATGACCATGGCACCGGACATGCCGGGCGGTCTGGAGGGGATTTCGTGGTTGGTCGAACAAGGCGTACGGATCAACATTGGCCATACTGGGGCGACGTTGGAGGTGGCTGACGAGGCGATAGACCGGGGGGCGGATGGCGTGACCCACTTATTCAATGCCATGCCGGCCCTGCATCATCGAAGCCCGGGACCGGTCGGCCTGGCGCTTTCCGATCCCAGAGTGTTTGTCGAAATTATCGCCGACGGCGTTCATATCCATCCTCGGGTGGTGAAGATGGCGTTTGCTGCCGCTCAGGGACGAATGGTGGCGATTACCGACGGAATCTCGGCGGTGGGCTTGCCACCGGGGAAACACCACTTGGGTGAACTGACCGTGGAGGTGGATGAAGTGGCCGTGCGCCTCCCTGCGGGAACCCTAGCCGGGAGCAAACTGACGCTGGATCAAGCGTATCGCAATTTAGTCAGTTGGGGAATCGATGAGGCGGTGGTAATTCAGAGTTTGACCGAAACTCCATGGCAGCGCATAGGAATGAAGGGGCACGGTCGACTGATTGCAGGGCTGTCCGCGGACTTCGTGGTGATGAACCGAGACCGCCGGGTCCTTCAAACCGTGCGTCGAGGACGACCCATTTATACTGCTCCGGCGTAATCCCTGCCGTGGGCAACCCGGCGGATCGGGCAATGGCTTAGAAGAGGCGTCGATCGCGAGCACGCGAAAGCCGCGAAACAGACGAAATTCCTCGTCGTCGTCATAGCGATTCAAAAACGCCGTATTCCATTCGGGAAACGCTTCGGGACGAATTTTTGGCCGCGCTTCGCCAAAGGACGGTTTCGTATCCGTGGTTGCGTCGGCTTAAAATAGCGACAACCGCTCCCGAAACTGCTTCCATTCGATTGGAGCGGAGTGGTTCGTCGGGCACAATGTAAAATCAGGGACATGACCCCGACGAACCCGACCGTGCGGTCGCGGGTAAAATCTTTCAGACGTTTTTTGGATCGGTCCCGAAATCGCCAGTTCTGTCAGGTGTAACCGACGGCATGGATATGCGCCAACGCTAGACTGGACATTATAGCTGCCTCTAGGCTCTTACGCACTTTCTGTTATTACTAATTGACTAAAAAATGATTAAACAGAGATCTTATGGGCATTCCCTGCTATTTACGGCCGGAACCTCGGGAAATACGCATAACATATCCACCATGTCTGGACTGTTTGACGAGTTTCCATCATTCTTTCGAAGAAATAATCGCAAACCCTTACTATTAGGTTGCTGCATTGTTACGACGTCGACTCTTAATAACAAAAAGTGCGTAAGAGCCTGCCTCTAGCGTCAGAATACTGGAAGGTGGCCCGAAGGAACAGCTGTTTTACCGGCGATACGCGCTGAACCGCCGAGATCCGGGGCCGCCAACATCATCAAACGTTAGCGCTAGCGAACAAGCAATTGATTGGACAATCCTCAACCTGAAAACATTGCGATCCACCCTACACCCTTATCTGGGTCGGAGAGCACACTCAGTGCTTACTCGAACCGTTCTTGCCGAGTGGTACCGCTCGACACCCAACGAAAGCAACCGTACTACGTCAAATGCGTCTTGGTTCATAAGGAACTCGGGGGCGTATGCGCATCAGGAGTTTTTCTCTTGGGGTCATGAGGACTGGTTTGATTGCGACGGCTCCGTCCTGATCTTCTATACTACACCAAAGAGAAAGGGGGACCTCAGCATGAGTGTTCCGGCCGACGAAGTGTACCAGGTCATCGAGCAGTTGTCGTCGTGTGATCGAAAGACAGTGTACGACCTGGCCCAATTCCTTCTCGCCCGCCATCAGACCGCGGGCAAGGCCTGGAGCGACATCGAGACACAAGAACCGGATTTCGAACCATTGAGCCCGGAGCAAGCTGATCAGTTGCGGGACCCCAAGTTTGTATCCTGGATCCAGACAGGCACTATGGCGTATGAGGTTCGCATTAGACGGTCTGCGCTCAATTACCTCAACAAATTAGAGGTGAACCCATCGGCGTCTCGAGGCTGCCATCGAGGGGCTTGCGGAAGTTCCGCCTGCGGGAGACATTCGCCCACTGGCAGGGCAGGCCGGTGCGTATCGGTTGCGGGTTAGTGGGTGTCGCCTGCGCTTCCACATCGACCGCCTGGAGGAAGTTATCTTCGTGGATGCTATCGGCTCACGAGGCGACATCTACAAATAGACGCCTCGTGGCAAGAGCGCGCCGAGGGGTTTAGGCCGTCTGGGCGGCTTGTACCGTTTGACGTGCAAAGACCATCGAATGGCCAGACTGGATTCTGGCAATAGTTCATGGGATGAATCCGAGATTATTGAGAGCGAGTGTACATTACGGATTCGGCGCGATCTGCCGTGGCTTCTTCGGTAATACCATCAGGGGCCAACACCGTGCTCACGGAGTTTCCGGGAACTATTACAACGGAAGATGCCGACCCTGGAGCCCTCGCCTAGCCTGCGGGGCACCCCTTAGAGCCGGTCTCGCATATCGGCCCCCCTCCCGAAGGTTTCGCCTCCCAAGTGGAGGCCGACCGAGTACGGCCTTCTCGTGGTGAGTTTTGCTCCTGGATCATCCCGGATCCGTGACTGCGAGGTCTGGATGACCCTGCTCCGAGTCACCGCCCAAATGTCCTCACCTGATTTGTGATCGACCTCGGCTTCACCCAATATGTACGTTCCATCATGTGCCCGATATTGCCCTCACCTGCGACAACAACATCACGTTTTCACGTGCCAACGTAAACTTCGACATAATAGTCCGTTAGATAATACTTGAAGTCCATGTCGCCTTTGGGGATATGGGGTTCCTCAAGTAACTCTCCGTAGGCGGCTTCTATACCTATCTCACCATTTGCGATGTTTTCACCAACCCATTGGCTTAGCCCTTTGCAAGGGTTTTTTACCGGTTTGCACATGAGATGTCGATCCATACGCGTGTTGTAAACCATAAGGACGTCATACCCTTGCATCTTCTTGCCCCCAACGGTTTGCTCATAGTTAAACTCTTCTGACCGCCTCTGCAACAGGGAAGCTCCGTATATTTGAGAGCAAGACACCATAATATCAGGGATTAGATACCGCCAAACAGGACTCTGCAGCGATCCAAAATAAATTTTCTCTGATGGAGGTTGGCTTGGTCCAGTCACGTGAATCCCATTTTTCAGAGCTCAAATCATCTCCTCCATACAACAATTGAGCGAAGACTACATCTCGGAACTGGGCTACGGCATAGAAGGCAGCACATTCCATGTCTACAGCAAGACAGCCTTCTGACTTGCGTAACCGTATCTTTTCTGGAGTAGAGCGGTAAAAGGCGTCCGTTGTCCATGTCTTTGAAACAATATAAGGAACATCATGGGCTGCAAGAACCCTTTCGATTGCCTCTACCCCGACTGAACTGGCTTCTACCTCGCGGCTTGGCTCCAAATAGTGATAGGATGTGCCTTCATCTCGAACCGCGAATTTCGGAATGATAATATGCCCTACTTGAATGTTGCGGTCCAAAATCCCAGCTCCACCGCATGCGATAAATGTATTGCATCCTAAGGCGATGACCTTTTCCAAATTTTTTGCCGCGCTGGGTGCACCGAGGCCAGGATGGAAAAGCCCCACCTTACGTTCATCAACGTCGACTTCATAAACCGGAGTCTTCCCCGATTCAGCAACCAGTTCGGTAAGCACTCGGGCTCGGCCGCCACTAACCAGCTTGTCGATCACATCATTGAAAAAACACACGACGCAATGTTCGGGAATTTCAATTCGAGCAAGGTGGTCAGGCGCGTTGATTAACGCTTCTCGGCTGGAGTCGAATTCTAAAATGGGATAGTCCCTTTGTAACATACGAATCCCCTTTCACTTAGCCTTGTGGTTGTTAGAAACTTTCTCCGAATCGGTCACATTAACCACCCGATAGCTACACAACGCTAGTCCAGGTCTTGCCGCAGCACCATGCTTTGGCTTGGCTGAAGCCGGAAGTTTTCGTATAATCGATGAGCGACTTCCGTTGTCAATGCAAGTCGACTTAATTGGTTAGTAATCGGATGATCCAGGACATATTCCATCTGCCACGTACGATACGCAGGATGTATAATGACATCGGACATCCACCCGAATACCGCTTGGTCTGTTGTAACCCGTGCGAATCCTACCATGTTCCGGTGGGTATACATCCCGAACACGATGGAGTTCTTGATACTTTCTTCGATTGGCGTGTCTGGAGCGGTTTACCGCCCAATATGCATCCCCCAAAAACTCATAGACGGTATCTCTATCAACTTGGTCTAAGGCCGCACCGATAGTAAATTGATTACGAATCCATTCCACTCGTCCTGCCACTCCGTTCTGCTTCGTGCGATGAGTTACTTGACCTGAGATTGCATACTCCTGCCCGTGAACGTCACCTCGGAATCTGATGACATTCTAACAAACTATCTCCGAACGCGGCATATCCCCGATCATCACCGGAGATGCCCGTAGAGAGGAAGAGTCAGGAAGCTTTCCCTCGACGAATGGGTTCTGCCGACTTCGTCGTGGGAAAGCGCGATCCATCGTGCTTATTGCCTTGGACGCACGCGTCATTAGCCACGACAAAGGCCAAATCCCGAGACGTAACGGCTCCGCGTGCGGCCGTGTGTTGAGGCCCACCCGGATTGGCAGGTCACGAACACCGCTATCGACTAGGCAAGCCCCCCCGATCGACGTGCTCCACCGCCCAGCTGGAAAACGCCTCCAAGACGCTCCGATCCCGAATGTCTGTTCACACACCACGTG
>JAMCVM010000226.1 GCA_023475835.1 Bacillota bacterium
TTAAAGGAGCCGGGATTTTCCCCTCTTTTTCCCATCTCCGGAGCGTTTCCGGATGGACACCCAGTGCTTTCGCAGACTTGCCAATATTCACTAGCATACCCATATTATACACCTTATGATGCGATGTACATAGATATCATGTGATTTGTTTTAGCAGTTATTTACCCCACCCATAACCGGAAATCTCGACGTTTGCCACTAGACTGCCGATGAACTAAAAGACCGCGAGCAATTGTCTCAGCCCCTCACCCCGGAACCGGCAATATTGCCGCGACACCAAGAAGCCATCCCAAGATCATCTTCTTCCGCTCCCCTGTGCTGCCAGATGCCCCTTTCTGAAAGGCCACGGCACGACGACCGGTCAACTCAGAAAAGTCGGGCTCTCATAGACCGCCTTGCCCGTAGCTCGGTCTACTTGACCACCACTAGGCATTGATTAAATTGGACGAGATACCACCGTATTGGAGTCTCGAACTTAGGTAAGCTCTGTGGTAGAATGAAGATTATGAGCGCTGACTACCAAAACTGTGAAACAATGACTCCAACGAAAAAGGGGGTGACACTGTGTTAAAAATGCATCCCAAATTGGACGACAACGATTTGTTTCTACGATTGTTCCATAAGGGCATCAAGGCCCAGTGGAGCGTAGAAGATGTCACCTGGGATGATCCCTTGCAGTTTGATTCGCAACAAGCCCGATCCTTGGCGCGACTCCTTAGTCCAGTGTACTTAGGGGAACAGTCGGCAATGATTGGAGCCAGTGTGGCTTTACCACAAATGGCGATGGCGGGTCAGACTAGTGCGCAACTCTATCTGAGTAGTTTTCTGATGGATGAAGCGAGGCATTTTGAAGTGCTCACTCGTCTTTACACTCGCTTAGAGTCAGAACCACTTCAAATTCGAGAATTGCCGACCATGTTGCGCTATCACAATCGTTTGCGTCAAGGGGACCGAATTGATTGGGTCTGGGGTATTTTGATTAGCGACATTTTTGCGAAAAACTTTTATCAACAGTTTAGTCGGTCCCAACCGGAAGCGTTGTTCGGTAAATTATCTCTTCGCATTCTCCAGGACGAGTCTCGTCATCAAGCTTTCGCTGAAAATTATCTTAAACAGATGATCCCCTCGCTCTCTGTTGATCGTGTCCGTGTTTTGCAAGAGATGAAAGACGAGTTGATGGACATCATGGACACCATGTACGGTCGATTAAACGATGATGCCATGCGCTTAGGACTGGACGGCCGGGAATTCTTGGATGAACTGCGGGCAGAAATTGAATATAAGGCTAAGCGTATTGGCCTTGATGGCAATTTGTCGAGCGATGATGAGGGCAGCGGCACGGTGCGCAAGGTGTTTCAGGGGCTTTCGAGCAATGTCTTTCAGAAGGCATCGGATCTCACCTCAAAGTTTGAAGCGTTATGGCCTAGTCGGTGCGATACGTGTTTTGTCGCCTTGTTATGTCGGAGTCGCTTGCTCCAAACCGCCTGCTCTTAATTTAGAGATCATCCCAAAGCACTCTGACCCTTGTAGTCAGGGTGCTTTGGTCTGCGCTCTCATTAAAACGAAAAACTGACTCCATTCTCCGACACCCACTGAATTGCGGCCACGGCACCCACCAAACGAACTCCTTCAATCAACACGCTTTCGAGGTGTCGTTTCTTAACGCAAGGAGTGCAGGCCCAGATTTGACCGCCATCGTCCAGGTAGGTGTCGACCAATTCTTTGAGCGGCATAAAACCTGGCTCAGCAATGCTTTCGATGACACGCATCTCGGCAACGCGCACCCCCTCCGTCGAAAGGAGGACGACGACCTCTTTTTCCAGCGCCAATGCCGCGTTAGCCATCACCATAGCCACGGTCACTCGATCGGGATCCTCCGGTCCTCGGGTCAGATTGACCAGAAATCTAGATGCTGCCATCTCGTGATACCTCCCTACAATACGCAACGTGATGGGCACGCTTAAAGATCCCGCCACGATTCCGATATATTGTTAGCGTTATTCTACCATGCTCGGGCAAGGCGAGGTCGTTGCCGTGAACCGAAATCCTCAAATCCAGCGGTAGGCTCCCTTGTTGTTGTCGACCGAACGCAAAAATTTGGGCTACAATGGGGATCATGAAAAAGGTCATCTGTCGGTTTGAGGCTGATGCCACAATGTATCGAAGTTGAAAGGAAGGAATCGGTTTGGCGGTCATCGATCGAATTCAGGTATCCTGGTACCGAAGTACCTTTCCTACCCCCATAACCAACGGCAAGTACACTTATACCGTCTCTCAGGTGGTGATGGTCGAAATCACAGACCAAGACGGCGCAACCGGGATCGGCTGGGTGTCAGGCAATGCGACGGTCTATCAGGCAGTCTTGGAGTGGGCTCCTCAGATTATGGGCATGGCGACTGACACCATAGAACGCATTTACGACCGCCTTTACCAGCCCAAATTAATCGGCCGCAAGGGACTCAGCACGCGGGCCGTATCTGCGTTAGATATCGCGCTGTGGGATCATCTCGGCCAACAAACCGGCCTTAGTGTACATCGCCTGCTTGGCGGCTATCGTGACAGCATCCCGGTATACATAGCCGGCGGCTATTATCAAGAGGGCAAAGGGGTCAGTCAACTCGCTGAGGAAATGCTCGGCTACGTCGCAAGTGGCGCCAAAGCCGTGAAGATGAAGATTGGCGCGCTTCCCCTCTCCCAAGACCTGCTGCGCGTTCAGGCGGTGCGAGATGCGGTCGGCGACGAGGTTGACATTTTGGTCGACGCCAACGGTGCCTATCGAACCGATATGGCGCGCCAAATGGCACGCCGGTTGGCCGACTTGCGAGTCTTTTGGTTTGAAGAACCGCTGTCTGCAGAAAATTTGGCGGGCTATCGTCTTTTACGCCAAGATGGCGCGGTGACAATTGCCCACGGTGAAAACGAATATACCCGCTATGGCTTTCGCGATCTCATCGCCGGTCAAACCGTCGACGTCATTAATGCGGATGCCCAAGTCCTCGGGGGCATCAGCGAATGGCGCAAAGTCGCGTCCTTCGCCAATGCCTATGAGATCCCCATTGCTCCTCACGGCAACCAGGAAATTCATATTCACTTAGTCACCGCGGTTCCGGGAGGTCTCATTCTTGAGTATTACAACGAAAACGTGGTGGGCTTGATGCAAGAAATGCTGGTCGAGCGCTTGCCGCTTAATCCCGATGGCACCGTCAGCGTCCCCAATGCGCCGGGACTGGGTGTGCACTTGGATCAATCGGTGCTGGCGCGCTACCTGGTCGCTTCCGAGACCATACGCCCTTCCCAGGCGTGAGCTCTAGGCAATGATCCAGGGATATCCCCTAGAGGAGCTTGTCCATTTATTCGACCAATAATAGCACCGACTGCAACCGCTATGATCTATATTCAGTTAATATACATATATGTTGTGGTTATGATGGCTTGGATTTGGATTTATGGACAGGCTCCTAGGTGGGCATTTTCGGACGCGGCGTCCTTTTAGCTCTAAAGTACGGGTGGTGCGAGGTGCTGTGGTGCGGTGATGCTTCATTCCATGATCGCAGCGTCTTCTTAACGCCCTACCCGTAGCGGAGTAGTCCATCCGTCTGAGTGCCATTGCCTCCTCGTTTTCGGTTCGTCTCCACCCACCAAGGTCACGACCCGAAGCATAGAGTCGCTCTTTTACTTTCGAGAGCACCTTGCCGCCTGAACGCGCTCGACCACAACCCGTCGTCTGGCTAGCAAGAGAGGTTCTTTGTGCGTGGGCGACCCCCTTCTATCTACCTAAAAAATTTCACAAGAGACAGGCTCTCGATGACAGGCGCTATAGCTAAAGCGTTAAACGGATTTTGAACAAAAAAAGGACTCGGGTTGGTTTGGCCCGAGTCCTTACCCGCTGCCTAGCGGCCACCGCGTTTAGCTGGCCGCGCTTTTTCCATCGACGGCCACATGGCAAGCGACCTGTTGTTGTTCCGAGATCGCCACTAACTCCGGCACTTCGTGCCGACACCGATCAATGGCCAACGGACAGCGCGGTTGAAACGGACAGCCATGCAGCGGCACCTCTCCCGTGCTCGCGGTCGGCACCATGATCTGCTCCCCTCGCGCGGCACGGCGGGGATTGGGGATGGCCGACCACAGCAGTTGGGTATACGGATGCTGCGGATGGGCTAAGAGTGCCTCCGTTTCTCCGATCTCCACCACATGGCCCCGATATAATACCATGATCCTCCGCGCCAACAGGCGAGCACTCAACAAATCATGCGTGATGTAGAGCATCGCCGACACTTGTTGCTGAACCAACAAATCGCGCAAGAGACTCAGCACATCCGCCCGAATGGAGACGTCCAACATGGACACGGGTTCATCGGCAATCACAATCTCGGGCGATGCCGCTAACGCGCGCGCAATCACGATGCGCTGCCGTTGACCTCCCGACAATTGGTGCGGACGTTTCTCTAAATAGTCATCCGGCGGGGTCAACTGCACGGTCGACAGGATCGTCCGCGCCCGAGCCAAGGCATCCGCTGGCGACAGCTTTTGGTAGTTAATGAGGGGACGCGATAGCGAATAGCTGACTCGATTAAATGGATTCAGGGCCGCATAGGGGTCTTGAAAAACCATCTGCACTCTTTGCATCCGAGTTTTGGGGTTGCGCACCCCCGGTTCCGAGCGCAGATGAATGGACCCTTCGGTAGGGGTTTCAATGCCCGTCAGCATCCGCCCTATGGTCGTCTTTCCACTCCCGCTCTCACCCACCAGCGCGACCACTTCGCCCTCATCCAGATTAAACGAGACTTGGCGCACCGCGACCAGGGGCGTCGAGCGTCGTCCTCGCGGATGAAACACCTTGGTTAACCCTTCGACCTTAAGCACCGGTTCCGACATGGACACCCACCTCCTCTCGGGTCACAAAACACCGCAAGTCTACGACCTTCAGGTCCTCCAACGGAGGCGTCTGAGCGCGACAAACGTCGGTCGCCAGGGGGCATCGCGGGGCATACAAACACGCCGTGGGAATATGATGCAAATCCGGCGGCGTCCCAGGAATGCCTTCATACGAACCCTTGGGATTTTCCGGATCTGGCAACGAATGCATCAGCGCTCGCGTATAGGGATGCCAGGGATGATCCAGCATGCTCGTTGCAGACTGCCGTTCCACGACCTCGCCAGCGTACATCACCACCACCTGATCCGCCAATTCCAACACCAAGCCTAAATCGTGACTGATGAAAAGCATGGAAAAGGCTTGCTGTCGGCGCAATTCCTTCAGGTTCTCGACAATCTGCCGTTGCACCACCATATCCAGGGCCGTGGTGGGTTCGTCCATAATCACCAGCTTAGGTTGGAGCACCAATGCCAACGCGATCGCAATCCGCTGCTTCATTCCCCCAGACAATTCATGGGGATAGCGACCGAGCACTTCCGGCTGAATTTGGACCATCTCCAGCATAGTCTCCGCCCGCGCCACAATTTCCGCAGGGCTCATCCGGGTATGCTGTTCCATGACATCTTTAAACTGCGCCCCGATCGTCATGATGGGGTTCAGCGCATTCATCCCGCTCTGCAGAACCACCGACACTTCCGTCCACCGCGCGCGCCGGAGCGGCTCGGCGGCCAGCGTCCGCCAATCCTGACCCACGATTTGGATCGTCCCGGAAATAATCTGGGCGGGCGGCCGTTCCAACCGCGCCAAGGCAAACCCTAAAGTCGATTTGCCACAACCACTTTCTCCCACCAGACCGACAAACTGGTTTTCTTCGATGGTGAGCGACACATTGCGCACCGCATGAACCGGATTCTTGCGGCCATAATCCACCGAGACGTTTTCCGCTTGGACGATCACGCTCATTTTGATTCCTCCTGTAACCGCGGATTCGAGACGGCATCGAACCCAAAGTTAATCAAGACCAACGACATGCCAAAGAACGCAATACAGAGTCCGGGCGCCAGAATCCAGGCCCATTGTCCTTCAAGCAACGCGCTCGAGTTTTGCGCCCAATAGAGCATCGACCCCCAGGAGAGTTGACTCGGGTTGCCAAACCCTAAGAACTCCAGGCCCACCGCCGCCAAGAGGCCTGCGGTCGACGCTCCTAGAAAGTTTGCCATCACCAAGGACAGCATATTCGGCACCACTTCGCGCGCAATAATCCGGCTAATGCTGTCGCCAGCCAAATGCGCGGCGACGACAAAGTCGCGGGTCCGAAGGGTTACCACTTGAGATCGGAGGACACGGGCTCCCCAAGGCCATCCGGTAAATCCGATGATGACCACAATGAGCGACATCCCTCGCCCGGGCGCATACGAAGCGAGCACAATCAGCAAAGGTAATCCCGGCAGCACTAGGAACACATTGGTCAGGAAGGATAAGACTTCATCCACCCAGCCTGAGACGTAGCCGGCGGTGATGCCAATGAGCATCGCCAAAAAGGTTGCAATGGCACCGACCGAAAAGGACACAATGACAGAGATCCGAGTGCCGGCGATGAGTTCCGACATGACATCTTGACCATTTTGCGTCGTCCCCAACCAATGCTGCAGCGACGGCCCGAGCATGTCTTGGAAATTCGAGTCGTTCGGATTATAGGGGGTCAACAACGGACCGAAAATCGACACCGCGATAAAGATGCCTAAAATAATGAGTCCGATGCGCGATTTACTATTGCTCCATAGGACGCCCGCAATCTCCCGGAACGCCCCTCGGGGCTTGACCACCAATGGGGTGTTTGGGGGTGGGGCTACCGCTCCCACACTCATGATGCACCTCCTCGCCGCACCCGGGGGTCAAACATGACATAAGCCAAATCCGCGACGAAGTTGGCTAACACCACGCAGACCACAATAATCAGAAAGATGCCCTGCATCAACGGAAAGTCTTCGTTGACCACGGCATTATAGAGCAGATACCCAATCCCTGGATACGAGAAAACAATTTCGGTTAAGAGTGAACCCCCGACCACAAATCCCAGGGCCATGGCAAATCCCGTTAAGTTGGGCAAGATCGCATTACGGGCAACATACATCCAGGCCACCCAACTAGGCTTCAGCCCTTTCGCCGTCGCCAAGAGCACATAATCTTCGTTTAGCGCGTTGATCATGTTGTTGCGCATGCCCAACAGCCATCCACCAATGGAACTAATCATAATGGTCAGAGCGGGCAAGAACCCATGATAGGCCACACTGCCGATAAAGCTCCAACTCAAGTTGGGCGTCATCGACGCCCCGTAGGCACCGGTGAGCGGAAACCAATGATAGACGAAGCTGAGGAAGTACAGCGCCATCAATCCAAACCAGAAATAGGGGAAAGTGTTGGTAAAACTGGAGAGAATCGTCAACGACCCGTCCACGGCCTTACCCCGGCGCATGGCGGCGATAATACCGAACATCGTCCCTAAGCCAAAGCTGAAAATGGTGGCGACCCCAACCAAGCCCAACGTCCACGGGAGCGCGTGAGAAATCATATAGGTCACCGAATAGGGAAAATAGGTATACGAGACGCCAAAGTTAAAATGCACCACATGGTTTAGATATTCACCATACTGTTGAAAGATGTTGCCGTGCGAAATGCCCAACATCACCGTAATCGCCTTCATGGCGCTCGGACTCATAGTGCCCCGCTCATGAAAGCGCGCCATCATGGTCTCCACCGGGTTGCCTGGCATCGCCCGGGGAATGAAAAAGTTGACGGTTACGGCCACCCAGAGGGTACCAATCAAAAAAATCACCCGCCGCAAAAAATATTCCATAAGACACCTCCTCTCTAGGTCCGCCGCCGTGGCGGAGAACCTGCAAACCAAGACGCCCCGATACCCTTGGGAGTCCCGTCCTTTGTGCGACCAGTCATTACCGGTCTTCGCTAAAGACCCGAACCCACAAAATCCAGACAATGGCTATGATCGATTCCCAGGGATGTTCTTCGCGCCACAGTATGCGCGTTACCGTCCCCACTTCGTCAGCAGATACTCGCGGACCCCGTAGCCTAAGAGTGTCCCCTGCTGATACTCGGCCCCCCAACTTTCAGGATTCTTGAGCTTCGACCGATCGAAACGCACGAGTTCCTGCGACAACGCCGTAACCGGCTCCAGATGGTCCCTAACCCTTGATCGGAGAAAACGACGATGATCTCCCCGGCGCTGGGTGAGTGCCTCCCGGCCGCTGACCGCGAGACTGCTCCCGTCGTGCTGTCCACCGTTTCCCACTCCCGCACCAGGACCGCCCCGGTGGTCTTGCGGCCGGGGTCCAGTTTCAGCCGCAGGGACTTCACCACGGAATCTTCCTGCAACCGATCCCCCCGCCGGATAGGGAATGGCACTATCCGATGCCCCGGGCTGACCCCGTTCCAACCACCCTCGAGCCGTTTCTCTGAGCACGGCCTCAACGGTTTTTTTCTTTGGGCCAAAACAAAGGTCGTCACACATCCTCCCGGATTCTTACGAACCCTTGTGACTCAGGCTAGGGCCGTAACCTGCGGCGCTTTGCCTTTCGCCGGCATGGTGCCGACCTTACAGCGCGGTTGATTGACCAGCTTTACAGCGACTCCTGGAAGGCAGCATTCGTCGGCGCGTGTTAGCGATCCATTGCAAACATAGCACGTTCGGTATCGCTTTTTCTACGCAAGCTAGCCTCAGTTCCCGCGAGCTCGGCCTTTTCGGGCGGGGTTGTTGGCAGCGGTATTATTTAGCTAATCGTCGGAACCAAGTTTAGAACCAGCCTAGTCGGCCAATACGTCAGAGTCTAAGTTCCCGATTAGGCGCTTCCTGCCTCGGCTGAGTAATACCTATACTTTTCCTGCCCCCAGCCGACATTCATTGACCAAAGGCCAAAGTCTTCAGCGATCGCAGAGTTTAGTTGACCTCCCTGCAATCACTTAGGATCCTATGGGGAGAATTCGAAAGCCTTAACGTTTGCCATCCAACCACGCCCGTGTTGGAAACGACCCCTAGCATGACCAAGCGAACTCCCCTGATCCCATTCTCCTAGACTGAACATTGGGTCAGGCAGATACCCTATCCAGGTATCGAAATGACTCCCTCCCCATTTTCAGTTATTCGTATACTTCGCTACGCTATGGACAATTCCTCCCGCGACCCAATTCGGCAAGTACCGATGGATATCGTCTATTTAGCAAATCACTAGCCACGAGAATCGTGAATCACGCTATCGGAATGCCCATCGTCTTAATGTGTCCCTGGAAAAAGCCAGGGAAAAAGCCAGCGGACTTTGGCAGATCCACTAAATTCCGTTCGATTCATCCATCCCTTGTGGAATTTTCGGATTTTTAGCCAATCGATGCCCCGTCATCCGGCTTTCGATTGGACGTGGATAATTTTCTCCGCAACTTCGGGCAATGGGGACGAACCGAGGTTGCTATCAGTTCGCCTCGTCCAGATATGGTTCAAGGGCCACCAGGCGCGCCAGGGGAATGCGCGGGCATTTTGTTCAAATGGCCTAAGAACGGACGCTAACCATCGCTCAGTGTCCGTCCGCATACCGCCAGATCTAAACGATCCTGCCTCAGCATGATCCGATCGGCATCGGTTCAAACCGAAGGTCTCAGCATGGACCGAAGGGGATGAAGACTTAGCGCGAATCAAGGAGGCTGGCTTACGCCCAGGATTTCCCGACTGTGCCATCCTCGCCATCCCAACCCTAAGGTCTGAGCCTTATTTGGCAGGGCGAAGATGGGTCAAAATTATCAGCGATCCCGGGGCGGCGTAGGGGTTTTTAGCAGTGGGCCAGCCTACGTAGTCGTTGGTCTGGTATTCGTTCCAAGCGGCACCAGAAACTAAAGCGACCACGGGTACCTGCTGCATAGCGATGGCTTCAAGTTGGTCGACTATCTGATGTTGTTTGGCCACGTTAGTGGTGGCAGCCAATTGGGCAATCAGCCCGTTAACGGTCGGGTCGTCAAACCGCTCTGTGTTGGCATTAAATGTAGCCACCTGACCTATCGGTGCCGACTCTTGAGAGGCCATGATGTAGTCGTAAATATAGTACGGATTGGACTCCGTCCAACCGTAAACTAAGGCGGCTTGGTAGTGACCCGTTTCGACATCGCTATAATCCGTAGCAACCGATGGGGTTTGCGTGGTTACTTTAATGCCTATTTGCCCCAATTCGGTTCGGATAATGGACATGTCTTGGATATAGTCGGTCCATCCCGTAGGGCACTGCAAACTAAACGTCAACTGCTTGCCATTGGGCCCGATCAACTTCCCAGCGATCTTATGGTAGCCAATCGACGCCAAGAGGGACAAGGCTTTAGCTGGCGAATAGTGGTAAGCGTACTGAGTCGCCAAACTTTTGTCGAGCCATGCCGCGTCTAACTCCGGAGGCAGCAAAGACTGACTGGCGGGCGGCTCATACCCGTACTCCCCGTCTTTATAAATGACTTCTTTGTTAATCGCGTAGGCCATCGCTTGGCGGAATTTCACGTTATTAAATGGTGCTTCAGTCAAGTTAAAAGACAGTGCGGTCGGCGAACCCAAAGGGAACCAGTAGTGATAGTCCTTAGGATTTTTGTCCACGTAAGATTTTTTGATCCCTGGTTCAAACAAAACCGCATAGCCAAACTTGCCTTCCGACATTTGCAAGTCACTGGTTTCGTTCCCGCCTAGCGCAACCTCGGTGATTTTTGGTACCTTAATCAAACGACGCTGCCAGTATAGCGGGTTGGCCTTCAACGTATACTCACTCGGATTGAAGGTATCCAAGATAAACGGCCCTGTCACGATCGGGTTGGGATCGGTAAAGGTGACGGGGTTTTTGGCCTTCTCAAACTGTGGCGGATAGACAATGACTTGCGTAGCGATATACTGCCAACCGGGGACGTTCGGCTTTGAAAAAGTGAACGTGACCACGTTACCCGAGGCGGATACTCCACTGATATAAGACCAAATCCCGTTCACATCCAATGCCGAATACTGTTTCAACAGGTCGAAGGTATAGACCACATCTTGGGCTGTAAATGGCTTCCCGTTCGACCACTTGACGCCCTTTCGAATCGTAAACTGGAGTTCACGGGTACCGACCCAATGGTAGCTAGTGGCCAGCCAAGGAATCTGTTTCCCAGTCAACGCATCGATTTCGTACATAGGTTCGAACATGTAGGTGACTCCGTTGAGATCGTTGACAGACAGTGGATTGAAGTTTTCGGTGTATCCCGGAGACCCATCTTGCACGCCCATCACCAAGGCAGGCAGCTTCGTCGTCTTGCCTAAGGCTTCAGTGCTTCCACACGCGCTGAGGCCAACCATGGCTAACACGCCAATCATCGACATCATCAATCCAGTTTTGGCTCGCATTTCCTCATCTCCTTTTCCTCCAACAAAGACCACTCGGGGACTCATCAGTTGTGATTGGGGATAGGTTGACAAGCGATCCACTGTTGTTTCGGCCACCTCGAACCGACAAATGTTTTGCGTGTAATGGTATATAGTATTCGACACGAAGTGATCGTTCCTGGGGGTGGGCAAGTCTTTGGCAGCATGTGGTCACAATGAATAGGCCCATGGACCGTTTGTGGTATGAGCCATGACCGTAGACTTGGGTCTTCGAGAATATGAGACGGGTTGAACGCTCGATTCATGGATTCCGGTGAGGTCGAAGAACTCTCTTGCTGTTCTGATGGACCTATCCATTTCTGATCACAACGACAGAAGGGCCGATCGGAGGAGAGTAATGGCAGCGAATTCCACGCCGTATCGAGATAACCCGGTCGGGCCCGCCGATGCCCCAAGCATAAGCTTCATGGCTTCTCGAGTACTCTCCCGACGATAGGGCACCGGATTGGACAATGAGGAAACTCTAGGAAGAACTGCAGTGGCCTTGGGTATAGCGCCTGGTGGCCGTCCAATCGATCCCGGCCTCGCTTTTCTCCGCTCCTTGCCACAGGAGCAATCATGAACCAATCTATTGCCTGCTGCAGGGTTCGGCCTCCCATTTTGCCCTGAGCAGAAAGGCTTCAGGTGGTTCCATTGTCTCTCGACTGACCAGGAGATGGGCGTTAACCTCGTTTCTTTTGTATCATGACAGATCCATCCGAGGACCTAGTGAAAACTCATCCAGATAACCAAACATTTTTCTCGAATCCCTGGCTCTTACGCACTTTTTGTCATTACTATTTTTCAAGTATACAAGTATTGTATCTACTCTAGATACGTATGTATATTATTATTTCTACTCGTTCCACAATGTGACCAATCAGTAACTGGACTTTCGTCTTGCCGTGATCTATTCTGATCAGTAAACTGCCGACGAAAGGATCCCACTCACCATGGAAACTGTAGGCTTAAGCCAGCAATTGCAAGAGTTTCT
>JAMCVM010000108.1 GCA_023475835.1 Bacillota bacterium
GGGGAACATCCCCGCCACGCAATCAGGTAAAGACTAGCATACCCATATTATACACCTTATGATGCGATGTACATAGATATCATGTGATTTGTTTTAGCAGTTATTTACCCCCTCGGAGGGCGAGGGCACGGCAGGCGATACGTGATCCTTGTGATTTTACGACGTCAGATACTCATGCTACATTTTTTAGTGGCCATGAGGGTTCGCCTGGGTTACCATCCGGTCGTGCCGACGCGACATATTTTACACGTCCCACAATCCCGGGCGGCAACCGCCCGAACGTAGCCAATGGCCAAAGGGCCAACATGCGTGTTTTAGTAAACGATTTGCCTGACGGTAACCCTGGGGTCTCTGCCCTAAACGACGGAGTTTTACGGCGCATCTACATGAAAAGCCTGCGCACCATCCTCACTATCTCGAGATCGTCTCCTGGATTCAGGGTTCAGAGATCGCCAGCATGCCCAGTTCGGTCTTTGGATCGAGTGTCGGGCACAAAGGCTCTGCTTTCTCGGCGGGAACGCCAGCCGTCAAGCTTGGCCCTGGCCGCATACCACTCGTCTTTTTTGCTCAAAGATTCAGCACGGTCCATGAGCCCGCCACCGACCGTATCCGAGACTCGTGAATCCCGTAAAAAGCGCTCGGAGAGCGTCTCGATCTCGCTACCAACCCCTCCTCATTCATTTCCCGTGAGCGCTTAGGAAAAACGCCTGCGGCAACTGAAGGCTCAAACGCGGATGTTGGGGTCCGGTGCGCCACCACTCGAGATACGCACTGAGCGCAGCCAGCGGTCACCGAAAAAGGTCCTGCCCACTCTGCAGACGACAACTGCTCATCCGGGCCGCCGTTCCAGGAGGCTTCACTTTTTTCCGCCCTGGTGTGCTAAAGTGGGAACAAGGATAGAGCCGACGGCGAACCGTGAGCGCCTGGATGTCTGGGAGAGATTGTGCAGGCAGTCGTAGTGGTCCGCATGCGACCATCGAGCGCTTGGCTATACTGCGCGCGGGTCATAGTTTCCGTTTTAGAGGAAGGCCAAAGTGTTGGGAACTGACTACGAAGCAAGGTGTTGAGACGCTCCCAGCCTTGGCATCAAACCGGTAAATTCGACCTGCTCGCAGTATACCATAGCGCCCGAGGCCAAAGGAGCTTGACATGGATGTTAGATATTATCGAAAAGACGCGGGACGGCATCGCACTAAGTACGGAAGATATTCAGCGGCTCGTCGCTGGGATTGTCGACGAGACCTGGCCAGACTATCAACTCGCGGCATGGCTGATGGCGGTGGTGCTTCGGGGTATTACCGAGCAGGAAACCTTCGAGCTGGCCGGTGCGATGGCATTTTCAACCGGTCGCCCCACCCCTTTAGGAGTCGTAGACAAGCACTCAACCGGTGGCGTGGGCGATAAGACGACGTTGGTGCTAGCCCCCCTGTTGGCTTCCCTGGGTCTACCGATGGCTAAAATGTCAGGACGGGGCCTTGGCCACACCGGCGGTACCGTCGACAAATTGGAAAGCATCCCGGGCTTTCGAACCTCTCTCACGATTGACGAAATACGCCGACAAGTGGACGCTATTGGCGTCGCCGTCGTCGCCCAATCGGAGGAACTGGCCCCGGCGGACCGCCGCCTCTATGCCTTGCGCGATGTGACCGGCACCGTCAACAACGCGTCGCTGATCGCTTCGTCCATTATGTCTAAAAAATTAGCCTCGGGAACGCCCAACCTGGTCTTAGATGTCAAGGTGGGCAGCGGCGCGTTCATGACTAATCTCCCTCAAGCCCGGTCTTTGGCTCAGCTCATGGTGAACATTGGCCATCATCACGGGATAAAGACGACCGCACTCATCACCAGCATGCAGCAGCCCTTGGGTTGGGCGATAGGCAATGCCATCGAAGTGAATGAGGCCATGGATTGCCTGCATCACGCAGGCCCAAGCGACTTGCAACATGAAGTCATCGAATTGGCGGCCGAACTCCTATGTTTGGCCCGAGGCACTTCCCTCGCTAGCGCCCGCTTGAGTGCCGACCAGGCCTTAGCCGACGGGCGCGCGTGGGAAAAATTTCAACAATGGATCATCCGCCAAGGCGCCTTCCCCGAAACCTTGGACCTTCCGTTGCAGTTGGCGCCTATTCGCCGGGAATACAAAGCGACCGATAATTCTGCAATCCATGCCATTCACACGCGAGCCCTTGGCGACATTGCGCTCAATTTGGGAGCGGGCTGCCACCGAATCGACGATCCCATCGACCCTGAAGTCGGTCTTTTGTGTTATGCCAAAGCAGGGCAGACGGTGAGAGTCGGTGACCTTTTAGCCGTCGTTTATGCCCGTAACCCCGAGGATGCGGACAGGGCGCTTCGGGACTTGCCACGAGCGTTTCAGTTGGGTGAACCTAGTCCAAAGTCGCCCTTGGTCTTGGATCGAATCGGCGAGGTCACTACGAAAGGACGTTAAACCCCATGCGCATCGCTATTATTGTCATAGATTCCGGCGGCATCGGCCAGGCGCCCGACAGCGCCGACTTTGGCGACTCCGGAGCCAATACCATCGGTCATACCGCCCAGGCTGTAGGCGGTATCAGTCTTCCTCATTTGAGCACTATGGGACTGACGCAGTTGGTCCCGATTCTCGGCACCAACGATCAAGCGCTTAAAGGCGTAGCCTATCCGGTGCACCCCAAGGCTCGCGGCAAAGACACCCTGGCCGGACATTGGGAGATGATGGGGGTCACCCTCAGGGAACCTTTTCAAACCTTTCCTCAGGGATTTCCGGAGGAAGTGGTGGCAGCCCTTGAGCATCAATTCGGTCGATCACTGATGGGCAATCTAGCGCTATCAGGGACGGAAATGCTCGACCGATTTGGTCCCGAACATCTGGCGACGGGTTCGCCGATCGTTTATACTTCAGCCGACAGTGTTCTGCAAATTGCTGCCCACGAACACGTAGTCCCGCTGGCGACGCTTTATGACTGGTGCCGCGCGGCCCGCGAGATCATGCAAGGCTCATACCGGGTCGGTCGCATCATTGCGCGACCCTTCGTCGGAGTGCCCGGCGGCTTTGTTCGCACTGCCAACCGCCATGACTTTGCCGTCGAACCGCCATGGCCGACCATGGTCGATAACCTCATGCAAGCCGGAATCAAAACTGTAGCCGTGGGCAAGATCTCGGACATTTTTTCAGGCCGAGGCTTCGCCCAGACGATCGCTACCACCAGCAATCGAGACGGCTTAGAAAAGACTTTGGCCGTCTTGCAGGCCTCCACGGTAGAACCAGAGTTTATCTTCGTCAATTTAGTCGAGTTTGATTCCCACTTCGGACACCGACGCGATCCTCAAGGCTACGCCCGCGCCCTCAAAGAACTTGACGAATTTTTACCGCAGTTATGGATGGCTCTCGGGGCTTCGGACCAACTATGGATTACCGCCGATCATGGCTGTGACCCAACCTACAGCGGCACCGATCACACCCGCGAAACGTTGCCTTGGATGGCTTGGGGACCTCAGTTGACCGGATTCGCAGGCGCTCCCCGCCAAGGACTGCAAGACATCGCAGCCACCTTGTCCGCCTTATTCCAAGTACCGGCGGTCGGCCATGGCATCCCCGCCCAAGCACTGCTCAAGCTGTCTTGACCTTCCCCTTTAGCCATTCCCCTGGCTCGACGCCAACCGGCCCATCGTAGGGCAGGCCAGAGGCCGTCGGCGACCTGCGGTTGTCGCAAGCGATGCTTAGATCACCAAATAAAGCGGCCTTGGCCGGGGATTTCAACCGCGAGGATAACCTTGCCCTCATAGACGCCTCGATCTTGCTATAATAGGGCACAAAGAACCACCCATAGCGGAGGACAAGCATGCGCTTAGGTATTTTAGGTGGCGGCCAATTAGCCAAAATGACGGTGGCAGCGGCGGCCCAACTGGGTATAGAAACCGTGGTGTGGTCTCTCACTCCGGGATTGCCCGCATCGCAGGCCTGCACCCTCACCATGGTCGGAGGTTTAGAAGATCCGGTGGTGCAAGCTCAAATGATCGCCGCCAGTGATGTCATCACGTTGGAAAGCGAGTTCATCCCGGCAGATATTTTGCTTCAGTTGCAATCCCGAGGCGCTAGGATTTTGCCGACTCCGGCATCGGTGGCGGTGGTTCAGGACAAGTGGACGCAAAAAACGGCGCTCTCGGCCCACCACCTGCCGGTCAGCCCGGGTCGAGCGCTGCCTGACTTGGCATCGGCCCTTGACGTGAGCAAAGAGTTGGGCTTTCCGCTAGTGATTAAGACGCGACGGCTGGGTTACGACGGCCATGGTACCTTTCAGGTCGAAGGGCAAACGGAAGTGGAAGCGCTGTTTAGGCGTCTGTCGCCGCCGCCGGATTTACTTTTCGCCGAACGGTCAATTCCCTTTATCCGCGAGCTTTCGGTGATTGTCACCCGCCGCCAAGATGGAAGCTTAGTGTCCTATCCCGTGGTTGAGACCCGACAACCTCAATTTGTCTGTGAAGAGGTCTTGGCTCCCGCTCCCATCAACCCAACCCTTGCCGCTCGAGCCAAGACGCTGGCTGAAGCTGCCGCCCAGGCATTAAATTTAGTGGGCACGCTGGCGGTGGAGATGTTCTTGGCCGCCGATGATAGCATCATGATCAACGAAATCGCCCCCCGCCCCCATAATTCGGGCCACTTTAGCATTGAGGCTAGCCATACGTCGCAGTTTGAGAACCATGTCCGCGCGGTTTTTGACCTGCCTTTGGGCTCCTCGGAGATGGCCTCGTCGGCAGCCGTCATGGTCAATATTCTAGGTCAATCCGAGACCACCATCACGCCGCTCGACCTCGCCCCGGCTTTGGCCATCCCCGGGGTTCACGTGCACTGGTATGGCAAGGATGCTGTTCGGCCGATGCGCAAAATGGGTCACATCACTGCGCTGGCGGACAGCGTAGAACAAGCCCAGGGCCAAGCCTGGAAGGCCCGCCGAGCTCTCCGATTCTAAGTCCTGGCCAAAAAATTGGCCGAAAAGGGAGTGGTGTTATGCCAGATCAACGAGTCAGCATCATCATGGGCAGTGATTCGGATTGGGAGATCATGCAAGCTGCAGAAGGAGTTTTGCGCGAGTTTGCGGTTGCCTACGAAGTTCGGGTGGTCTCTGCTCACCGTACTCCTCAATGGATGGCGGATTACGCCGACACCGCTCACAGCCGAGGCATTGCGGTAATCATTGCCGCTGCTGGCGGCGCCGCCCACCTGCCTGGAATGATCGCCGCCCATACCCCCATTCCTGTCATCGGGGTCCCCATTCCCAGCCGCCACCTTCAGGGACTCGACTCCCTGCTCTCGATCGTGCAGATGCCAAGCGGCGTGCCCGTAGCCACGGTCGCCATCGGTGGTGCCGGGAATGCCGCGCTCTTAGCCATATCCATTATTTCCCTTGGGGATGAAGCGCTCTTCGATAAGCTGGTAGCCTACCGAAAACACTTGGCCGAGGCGTCGATGGCCAAAGATCTGAGACTCGGGCATTCATCTGAGTCGACTCCGTATGAGGCGGATCCCTCAGGGATACCCTAGGACGGGGTCCGCCGAAAGGCAATCGCGGGGTCCCGGAGGAGATCTTGTCGGTGGCCCAATCCCCATCCAGAGAAAAATCTCAACTTAAGCCAAAAAGCGAGACCGCCTGGTGGCTCGCCCCTAATCTGACCTTGGTGGTGTTTAGTCTCTTTGTTCTCTATTCCGCCTGGGAGGTCTTGACTCACAATGTGGGGCGTTATCAAAACTATCTCTCGCCCTATTTTTCGCCCGATGTCGGTCTATGGCTCGGAGTGCCCTTTTTGCCCGCGGTGTTGGTAGCTTGGATCCCGCTGGGCTTTCGTGCTAGTTGCTATTACTATCGGCGCGAATACTATCGAGGATTTTTTCGTGATCCGGCAGCGTGTGGCATTCACGACCGGTCCAAACGGTACCAAGGGGAAACCCGAGCGCCATTATCTTGGAACAATCTTCACCGCTTCTTTCTT
The DNA here is from genome assembly GCA_023475835.1 of Bacillota bacterium. GTDB lineage: Bacteria > Bacillota > Sulfobacillia > Sulfobacillales > Sulfobacillaceae > JAMCVM01. The sequence goes on from JAMCVM010000108.1 coordinate 5,989, forward strand.
TATCTCGCCTTGGTCGTCGTGGTCTTTTTATGGAAGGACGCGGTCGATGGATTTTGGTATCAAGGCCACCTTGAGGTCGGCCTCGGTTCCCTGATTTTGCTATTAGACGCTATTTTATTGTCTTTCTATACATTTTCCTGCCACGCTTTCCGCCATTTGGTCGGTGGCAACATCGACTGCTTCAGCTGCCAATCCGGGGGACGTTCGAGATATCGTTGGTGGCGTACGATCTCCACCCTAAACCAACGCCATGGCCTCTTCGCCTGGACCTCAATGTTCATGGTTTGGGGAACCGACCTCTATATCCGGCTGCTGTTAAGCGGCGTCATTCATGATGTCAAGTTTTTCTAATCCTTCTAGCATTTTGCCCCGGATACGGGCATGACGACGCTTCCCGCGCGACCATGGGCCAAATGTTCAGAGAGGCGGAACACCACCCTAAGCTCCGGTCTAAAGGGAGGCCTGCGATCTCACGGTGCTCGACGACGGCCCGGGAACTCCGGGCCAGATCGCGGACGATCCTGGACGGCATCGGTCAATGAAAGTTTCACAGCTTACACGGAGGGATACTCATGGCCACGGACACCACTACCATCTACATTTATCGCGGCGACGCCAGCGGAGGCGAAGAACGCCCCTATTTGGTCGAAATCAGTCCTGGGATGGTCATTTTGGACGCTATTCACTATATCCAAGCGAATGATGCGCCAGACCTCGCCGTGCGCTGGAACTGCAAGGCGGCGCACTGTGGTTCTTGCAGCGCCGAAATCAACGGCCATCCTCGTTTGCTGTGTAAGACCCGGCTCGACGACTATTTGGCGACCGACACGCCTGTGCATGTGCGACCCATGAAGACTTTTCCCATTATCCGCGATCTCGTCACCGACGTCTCATGGAACTATCGGATGGCCAAACGCATCCCTCCTTTTCATCCCGCCCATCCTGCCCCATTCACCCTAGATCAGCGCGACGTGGCAAGAATTCAAGAGTTCAGACGGTGCATCGAGTGTTTCTTGTGCCAAGACATTTGTCACGTCATTCGCGACCACGACGCAAAGGACGCCTATATGGGGCCGCGATTCATGGCCAAGTTGGCCGAATTGGAAATGCACCCCATGGATACCGAAAACCGCATTCCTTTTGTCAGAAACGACGCCGGGTTGGGCTGGTGCAACGTCACCCACTGTTGCTCGGAAGTGTGCCCCGAAGGGATTGAGATTACCGGAAACGCCATTATTCCTCTCAAAGAACGGCTAGCCGACCAATTCTGGGACCCTGTGCGCCGGATCTTTCGGCGGTCATCGTTAACGGACGTTGGCCAGCATGAACCCAAAGATTCCTAAAAGGTAGAGGAGGGAATAGCGAAAAGACCGCTTTGCCCACTCTAATTGGGGGGCCTGTTCTCGCAATAATCTCGCTAAAATCACCAAAAACCCTAGTCCAAGCACTAAAGCCGCCACCAAATAGACGCGACCGACGACATGAGTCTCATACAACAGGATGGAACTCGCTAACAGCAACACCCCATAGATTAAGCTTTGCCACTTGGTCGAGCGCTCTCCTTGAACGACCGGCATCATGGGAATGTTGGCTTTAATATAGTCTTCATTTTTATAAAGCGCCAAGGACCAAAAGTGCGGTGGGGTCCATAGGAAAATCACTAAAAACATCAAAACCGCCGGCCAGGCCAAATGCCCTGTCGCCGCGGCCCAGCCCACCAACGGTGGAAAGGCACCGGCGCCTCCGCCAATCACAATATTCTGCGGCGTCCTGCGCTTCAACCACATGGTGTAAATCACCACGTAGTAGAAGAAACCGCCAAAGGCGAGCAAAGCAGTTAAGCCATTCACCCCAAAGCCCAAAATCACTAAGGCCAAAGCCTCCAAACCCAACCCCAAGACCAGCGCGGTCCGTTCCGAAATTCGCCCCGCAGGAATAGGACGGCTTTGTGTTCTGCCCATCAGCTGATCAATATCCCGGTCATACCACATATTCAAGGCGGCAGCGCCGCCCGTCGAACATCCCAGTCCGACCAACGTCAACACGGTCATCGACCACGACGGCACATGGCCCAGGGCCACAACCATGGCACTGAATCCGGTAAATAATAGCAACACCATAATTCTGGGCTTGGTTAGTGCCACCAAGTCCCTCATCATACTGATCGGCCCGCCGCCGATACCCGTTCTCTGTCTCGCCGCTAGCTGCACTCCCTCACCACATCCTTTACTCCTAACCCTGACCTCGCCGGTGGGCTCTTCCTAGTATAGATCGAGATCCCCGCTGCTGTATCGTACGCACATGCTAGCCCCCAGAAGGCGACACGATGTCATCCACAGTGCGCCCATGCCCGGGGACGAACAGAAAAGCAATCATGCCCACCACGGACGCAACCGCCACCTCGGCATACATTCCTGAAAAGCCGCGCGACGCCTCGGCCAGGGTCAGCAAAATCGGCCCCGCGGCCATCCCCACCGATCGAAAAACCGCCATCAACGATAATGCTTCTGCGGATTGATCTTGGCGGTAGAGCGAGAGTCCAATGCGATTGAGCGGAGCGCCCATGGTAAACGCGGTACCGATCCCCAAGAGCACCATGGCAATGATAAACCGGGTCCACACTAGAGGACTCCAGGCCAAAAGGACACCACCTGCGGCCGCGGCGGTCAAGCCCATAACCAACACTCGCCGCGCTCCGATTCGGTCCACCATCACTCCCCCCACCCCAGCCAATACTGCACCCGAAAATGCCGCTGGCATGAGCGCGAACCCTGAAGCCAACGCCCCTAATTTGAAGGCTTGCTGCGCAAAAGCCGGAACGAAAACGGCTGACGACATGTCTAGCCCAATCAACGCGGCCCCTATCATGAGAAAAATTCCCGCTCGATTGGCCAACGGCCCAGCATCCACAAACGGCACTGTCGCCCGATGTTGGCGTCGGGTAAACCAGAACACGGCGAACGCTGCCACCGCAAGAAAAATGATGCGCTGGTCCGGGAGATGACTAGAAATTGCCAAAAGTCCAAATGCCAGCATCACCGCAAAGCTGGCCCCCCCTTGCCAATCGGGAATGCCTCGGCCAGCGGCAGCTACGGAATTAGGTAAGCGTCTTGTTCCCAGTAACGCGATGGCCGCCAAGGGCACATTAATCAAAAAGATCGCTGGCCAACCCAGAAACTGAGTTAACGCGCCTCCCACGTTCGGTCCAATGATACTGGCCACGCCAAAGACCGCTCCAAAGAGCCCCAGCGCCATTCCGCGCTTGGCTGAAGGGAACTGCGCCAATCCTTCTGCTTGAGCATTAGGATAGACCGCACCAGCTCCGGCTCCTTGCAACACCCGCGCCAGCAAAAACACGTCGAGATTGGGAGAGACCGCCGCTACCAACGAAGCCAAGCCAAAGAGGGCGACTCCCAGACTAAACAAACGGCGGTGCCCAAACCGGTCGCCGAGTCCGCCAGATAGCGCCGTCGAAGCCACATAAGCCACGGAATAGGCGGTAATCGTCCAGGCAGTCACGGCAAGACTGACGTGAAAACTGGAGGCGATCGAACGAAATGCCGGCCCCAATACGTTGGTGTCTAACGCACCGATTAACACGCCTAGCAAATAGATGCCCAACACTCGATAATTCGGCCGCACCTCTTACCCTCCTATCGGTCGATCTACAGAAGACTCGTATCCTGCTCGGTCATAGCGTGCCTGCTCGGGACTGATTTGCCAAAAAAGATAACACTCGGCGCTAAAAAGTCCCATCATACAGGCAACGTGCACCATAAACGAGGGCACTGAAGCATGACTGAGGGCCACATACGCCCCGGTCAGCGATTGGATCAGCACCAAAACCAGAATCCCCGAAGCGCTTCGATAGAGCTCGGGGCGATGGACTCGCCACGTTCGCGCCTCGATCCACACGGACGCAATCATCACGGTCAATACCACAGCCGCCAGCCGATGCACGAAATCTACAGCGCCCGCTCCAGACTGAGGAATCCAGCGCGATTGGCATAAAGGCCACCCTCGACAAGCCAAGCCATCGCCCAGAAAAGCAACATAGGCCGAATCGTACACGACGATGAACGTAAAGCCCAGAAGTATCCCGACGTGCTGCCGCAATCTGCGGAGTTGCCGCCCCTGACCTTCGTCGCTCTCATAGGCAATCGACGGCTGCTGCAAGGTCACCGCTAACAAAAAAATCCTGCCAAAGCTAGAAGCGAACAGCCAAAATGAAAGGCGAGTATCCAACTAGGATTCACAAACACTACGGCCAACGCCCCCAGCCCCGCCTGTGCCCCCATAAAGACAAGCCCCACGGTCGTCAAGACTGTGACCTGCCGCCCCCTTCGCTGAGACCTCAGCGCCCACACTGCCGTGCTGACCGCCAAGACGACGGCCAGTGTGACCATTCCCCGATGTCCGAATTCAACCGCGCGGCCCAAGTTCCACTGCGCAGGGATCATTTGGCCGCTGCAAAGCGGCCAGTCCTGGCCGCAGCCCAAAGCCGAATCGGTGATGGTATCCAAAAACCCCATCAAATTCACCACAAATATCGTTCCGACAGCGCTCCAAGCCAAACGTTTGAGCCACGGGTGAACCGTCTTCTCAGCCCCCATCGTCTCCCTCTTTCCAAACCCTTGTCGTATATCCGGTTATTTCCTTTCCAAAATTTGCCCCGGCTATACCTGGATCAAGAAAGACGCGACGACGACTAATGAAAGAGAACGGTTAATAGGCTGGTCGTACTGGCCCCCGATGGAAAAATAACGAACAGCAACAAAAATACCGCCAGTCCACTAGCGGCTGATACCAGCCACAACGTGGCGGTCCAGGGCGCGACCTTGCGATGGGTGCCAAATCGCCGGCGAAACGCGAAGCGTAAAGTCAGAAACCCTAAAACCGCCGCAATGGTCGCCAAAGTGACATGGATCTGCAAGAACGTTTGGTAACTGGTCGCATATTTTTGCGGTCCGCCATACAGGACATCGCCGATGATAAAGGTGCTGAGCACATAACTAACGAAAAAAGCCGAGCCAAAAGCCGCTCCAATCAACATCATCCGACGATGGGCACGAATGTTGTGATGGCGCACATAATACCAGCCAACCGCGATGGAGCCAGCACTTGCCAACATAAAGATCTCATTAATCAAATTCCAGATGAAATGCACGCTCAAGGACCTAACCCCTCCCCCCCAACAGGCGTCCGACTGCCTCCCGTCGAGATATTCCGACAACTAAGGATAGCAGAGCGTTAGACTAAAAAAAGGATAGGCCTCATGGCCCATCCTTTCGGGCAGCCAATCCTGCCTCTGGGTCAAATAGACTTCCCGGGCCCTTCAGTGAAGAACTTCTCATTAATCGCGATGAACTCCTCGAATTCTTCAGGCAACTCTTCGACCATAAAAATGGCTTCTACTGGGCACTCGGGAACACACGCCCCACAGTCGATGCACACATTGGGATCGATATACAGTTGCTCCGTCGCCTCAAACGCCTCGTCTCCGTCAATGTCTCGCGCCGGATGAATACAGTCCACCGGGCAGACCAGCACGCAACTTTGATCTTTGGTGTCGACGCAACGATTGGTTATCACATGGGGCATGGTCATCCCCTTCCTTTCATCGGTTCCGCCTCGTTCGTTTAAATCGGCCGCGGCGATATCCCAATTAGTGTAGCGTCATCGGGCGGCGCTCGCAACTCCCATTAGACTCCCTGAGGAAAATTGACACGCTACCACCGAATGCGGTCAGAGCAATCGTCAGATTGCATAACTGACGATCCGCCTTCGAGTCGAGTCGAATCGACTCTTTCCGGATCCTCTAACCTGCCTTTCCAAGATCCGTGGGGATTCGCCTATCTTCCCGGTACGGCGCAACTCACCGACCAAACCGGGATCGCCCCCTGTTCTTCCCGACTACAATCCGAGCTTGGGTGCCTCCAACCCCGCCTCGGATTCGGCGCATTCCCCTACTGAAGCCGATTCCTCACGCGATGGCCGAATCCTCGCAGAATGCGTTCTGGCTCAGAGATTACTTGGTACCGTTCTCATGCCCTAAACCGCCTTGCCGACCGCCCTCACCCCGCACGTGGCCAACCCCGCCATGCTCAGACTTCCCCAGATGGAATTTTGACTGATAATTCCCACTTCCGTGGGCGTTGGAGGGAGAACTGCAGCCGAAAATCGGGATGGGCCGGATAGCGCGGATCCATGGCGTTCACTCGGGCCAACAGTTCCTCGATCACTCCGGCCCATCGGGGACGAGGCGGACGCGCTAAAGCAAT